>JAJEAQ010000101.1 GCA_022822685.1 Trichodesmium sp. jk18x7bins.61 | reverse complement strand
AGGGTTTGGGGTAGAAATCCCTCATAGACTGGGTGTCTCAGTTCAATTGACCAGTTCAGGTCGCAGTATAATGTCTCAGTCTTATTTGAAATAACTATATGTGGAACGAAGTAACCCATCTGTTACTCTCAACCTCGGTCAATAGGTTGAGTAGTCAGCTAAGACGCAAAATCTACCAATTCAGTAGGTAACAAATGGAAGAGATTGAGTCAGAAGCAAACACCTGATTGTAATGAGCAGGATAAGCTGACGGACTCACGGTCAAACGGAATGTAGAGGTACCAATAGTAGTGAATCAAACTAAAGCAGATTCAGAAATGAAGACTGTGGCTAATAAACCCTTAGAGATAACCTAGACAGATATTAACTGGAAAGATTACGAAAAAAGGGTATTCAAACTACAAAAGCGCATCTACAAAGCGTCACGTCGTGAAGATGTCAAAACAGTTCGCAGACTCCAAAGAACGCTAATCAGGTCTTGGACTGCAAAATGTGTAGCGGTGCGTCGAGTGACCCAGGATAAACAAGGTAAAAAGACAGCCGGCGTAGATGGTGTAAAATCACTGACCCCAAAGCAACGTCTAAACCTAGCAAAAGAACTAAAACTGGGACGAAAGGTAGCACCCACTCGGAGAGTATGGATTCCGAAACCGGGAACGGAGGAGAAGCGACCTTTAGGAATACCGACCATGTATGACCGCGCACTGCAGGGGCTAGTCAAGATAGCCTTAGAGCCAGAATGGGAAGCCCGATTTGAGCCTAACTCATACTGGTTCAGACCAGGACGCTCATACCAAGATACTATCGGAGCAATTCATAACGCAATTAGCAAAAAGGACAAATATGTACTAGATGCAGATATTGCCAAATGTTTTGACCGCATCGACCATGAACAACTATTAAGAAAATTGAATACCTATCCGACCTGACGGAGACAAATCCGAGCCTGGTTAAAGGCTGGTGTCATGGATGAGGAAGAGTTGTTCCCAACATCTGAGGGGACACCACAAAGAGGAGTCATATCACCTTTACTTACCAATATTGCCCTCCACGGAATGGAAAACGAAATTAAGAAACTGGCTGACACATTCGGCATGAAAGGACCCGACGGCACACAACTGAGCCAAAGGGACAAAAGGAAGTCAGTAAATCTTATACGTTATGCCGATGATTTCGTCATCCTCCACAAAAACATAACCGTAGTCCAAAGATGTAAAGAGTTGCTCTAAGATGCCTAAAGGATACAGATGGATTGACGATATGGTGGTGACGTGCTGATGACAACAGCAGTTTTTCTGAGGAGCCGTATGACGCGAAAGTGTCAAGTACGGTTTTGGAGAGCAACGGCTCTCGATAGGGAGTCGTTGACTTTAATTATATTAGTCGCCGGGGGCAAAAGGAGACTTATTCATGTCGGCGACAGGCTCAAACGGACGTAGCCCGACAGCGTCAGACTACCGCAAAGGTAGCAGCATCCGTTTCATGTCGGCGACAGGCTCAAACGTCAACTCATCAGAAACCTATTCAATTGTCTTTGTTTAATTAAAACCCCGCCCGTCCCGGCGAGGTCTGATTAGGTGGCCAGGGAATCTCCGCGCCGTAGGGCCCCAGAGGATGTCAACTCTTCCATCAGAGAACTGCATTTGAGTTATGGAGTATCTCCAGCATGATAAGAACTACGAACTAAAGGGCCGGAACGAACATGAGAAAAGCCCATTTGTTTAGCGATCGCTCCCAAATAGTCAAACTCTTCTGGTGTCCAATATTTTTGGACAGGTAAATGTGCTAGGGAAGGCTGCATATACTGGCCTAAAGTTATGCGATCGCATCCAACTCTTCTCAAATCTGCCATTGTCTCAATTATCTCAGTTTCCTTTTCTCCATGTCCCAACATTAGTCCTGACTTAGTGGGAATATTAGGGTTTAAATCCTTAACAATCCTCAGTACATCAAGCGATCGCTCATACTTCGCCCCACGGCGTACTGGACCTTGCAGCCTTTGTACAGTTTCAATATTATGGTTGTAACAGGCAGGTTCAGCATCTACAACTACCTGAATCCGTCTCTTTTGCCGTTCATATAGAGAAACAGACAACTTTTGATCCCCCAATCCATCCTGCCCCCCCCAAAAATCAGCTGTCAAAACCTCAATTTTCGCCTTTGAGTTCAGTTCTCTAATAGCTGTCATTGTTGCTACAAACCAACTAGCACCAGCATCTGGCAAATCATCCCTAGCCACAGAAGTCAATACTACATACTCTAAGCCCAACAAATTGACAGCTTCAGCCACTTTTTCTGGTTCTTTCGGGTCTAAAGGTATTGGAGGATTACTCTTATCTACTTGACAAAATGCACAATATCTTGTACACACTGGGCCCATCAATAAAAAGGTAGCTGTCTTCTGGGCATAACACTCGCCTCGATTGGGACAGCGACCTTCCTCACAAATCGTATGTAGCTGACGCTGTTTTATAATTTTCTGTACTGTAGAGATATGACTAGCTTTCCCTAAAGGAGGACGGAGCCACTTGGGCATACCCTGGATTTTGTCCTTTATTTGAGAAGCATTAACCTGAGTTGGTTTTGATTGAGCCGTTTTTATCGCCATAAAAAAAATAAAAAAACAATAGACTTGCTATAGAAGTAAGTCAAAAGTCAGAAGGGAGAGAAATTGATTATTTCTCAATTATAATTTATTTTAATTTCAGTTTTGCCAGAGGTCTAATCAGAGAGTGTCAAAGCTGAATATAAGAATATAGAGAAGATTAATCTCAATAATCCCACCCTGTAGACCGATGGGGCTTGTAAAAATAAATTGACTTTGCGCTTGCATTGTCTACCGCGAGAGATTCTGTATTGTACGAACTGCCGAGTATTTACCGAGAAGTGGTAAATATTCAAACCCTATTACGGTGCTTTCTCCAGAGGACATCTTTGCAGGATTGGCGGCATTTGGACTCATAACTAGGCACATCGGATTATCTCCATGATTCCTGTGAGACCAGAAAATTAGACGCCCACAATTCCTGCCCACCGTGTAGACGGATGGGGAATCCTTGTGGGGGCTGTTGAAAACAATAACTTATAACTGGAGGAGCCAGTCGTGGCAGGACATAAAATTTTAGTTATCGATGATAGTAAAGTTATTAGGGTAAGAGTTAAAGAGATGCTTCCCCAAGGTAATTTTGAGGTCCTAGAAGCAAAGGATGGTCAAGAGGGACTGAAATTTATTATTAAGGAACGTCCTAGTCTAATTATGTTAGATTTCTTGCTACCTAAAGTTACTGGTTGGCAGGTATTTCAAAAAATCCGATCCGAACCTAAACTTAAAAAAATTCCGTTAGTAGTCATGTCAGGTCGCAGGGAAGAGGTCGCAGAAAAAATTTCTGAACCTTTTGAGAAACATTATTTTGCTTTTCTAGAAAAACCTTTTGAGAAAAAAGAACTAACTTCTGCTATTCAATTAGCCTTTAAATTAGCCAAAAAACGCCCAGATGAACAAGTTGAAGTTTCTGATTCAGGAGATAGTTCTGCTAATGTTCAGGAATTAGAAGCTAAAGTTAATAAAATGCAAAAAGAAATCGTTGCATTGAAAAAACAAATGAATCAACTGGTGACTATTATCAAACAAAAGTTGAAGTAGTGAAATCATCTTAATTAATCTACTCGAAAAATGAGAAAAAGGAGAAGAGTTATTCACAGGGTATAAGCTATATATGGCAGTATTTCTAGCTACAAGCTATATAGTGAAACGAACCTTAGAGTTGTTGGGAAATAATTTAGGTTAGGGAAAAAAGGAAAACGAAAACTCACTACTAGGTTAGTGATTTAATTATTTATGCTGCCATCAGGTAGAAGTTCCATAATCCAGTAGCAGTTAACATTTTCATGTGGCGAGGTGCCGAAATC
>JAJEAQ010000686.1 GCA_022822685.1 Trichodesmium sp. jk18x7bins.61 | reverse complement strand
AGATAAACAAATGTAAATCGGGGGTCTACTTTTGTTATTTCGGATATGATATAAAAAAATAATTCACCAAAATTTACTCCACTTTCTGCAAAAAATTTGCTAAATTTTGCCCGGAAAGGGTTTAATTTTATCTTGTCTTTCATCCCATTATTTAATAATGAGCTAGCGCCAAACTCTTCCAGAATATTTTTCGCAACTTCTTTAACCTCAGGCAAAAATTTCTGATTATATATTAATTGCCAAAAAGTAGTCGCTAGAATATAACAGTAGAATTTAATCTCAAAGTCATGACTACTACCTATTGCCCGCAAGTCATAAAGTTGAAACTGAATCACTACAGAATGTTTCTCATAATTGGACTGAGTTTTTGTTAATTCATGTAAATAAGTTAATAGGAAAGTTTTACCACTACCAACCAGAGCAGCAACAAATCTAAATGTGAAAAATCTCTGATCAAAAGTACGTTTAAGATCGTCCAGAAGCAGTTGGGTTATATTTGATACTGAGGTATTGCCAGATAAACTTTTAGCTGTAGTGTAACCTTCACCCCCTATTCCTGGTTTTCTTACTTCACGTTCAATCCAGATATTTCCCACATAAGCTTCCCCTGGTTGGATTTGTTGCAAAAACCTTCTGATAAATCTGTTCTTTCCAGCGTCTTCCGGCATAATTTACTCCACCCACTGAATCAGTTCTTTGTTATTTTCTCGGACTGCAAATACTAAATCATTAGATTTTAGTTGCTCAAAGTATTTCTCTAATTGTGGTTCAGAAATATGATAATTTTCCAGAAATTTTTGGCATATTTCCTGACTACGTATAGCGACAACACCCTGTAATTCTTGACGCTGTCTTTCTTCAAGATAAAGTTTTTTAAACTTTTCTACAAAAGTCTCAAAATCCATATCTTTATTTTCAACATTCTGTTCTGTTTGACTATACTTTGATGCTAATTTTAGACAATAAATCAGAGCATTTAAAATTTTAGGTCCTTTGATGGATGTAAACTTGTATTCAGTTTTTTGAAGATTAATAATTAGTATTTTTATACCCATTTCAGTAATGCTAATCCTGCCTCTTTTTGGAGATTCTATTAAATTTAGATTACATAAACTATCACAAATCTCTACTGTATTCTGGCAGTCTTTTTTAGATAAATAACTCTTGACAGTGCCTTTAGTGACTGTTCTCTCTTGTGAGTATGCGAAAGTGTAAAGCAAATAAAGCAATTGTTCGGTAGAAAGTTCTGTCATCAGTTCCTCTTCTAAATTTTACTCAAAATTTATTTAACTTTTCAAAAATGAAGGACTTGCACGTCCTAAAATAATCAAACTGCTAACTACAATCAAAACTATTTAACAAAGACAATAGACTAGAACATAGCTTATAATCTGTCAATGGATAGCAGTTTTATATAATTTTTTTATAAAGATCGGCATAATTGGTCAAAACTCAAGCAGCAAAAGTGAACAATTTGTATGTAACTTTAACACCAATGTTATACTAAATCAGGCTTATATAGGAGCTTGATTGCAAGGGCAGGGTAGGCATGCAAGAGGCTAGAATAAAAGGGTTCTAGAGGATTTGGAAAAAGCAACTTTGCCTCATTCAGGAGGAGCTACGCTTTCATCACCAGATTTGGTATTAGTTATTTGACATTTACCCTTTTTTCTTTCCTTTAGAATGCTATTCTTATCGACTGCTGCCTATTCATATTGGCGATCGCCGAAAAGCACTTTATATAACGCAGGGTTTCATGTGGCAAGATACCGAAAACGAGTACACCAAGTTAAATATAATTGCCAGTTCTTGTCTTTATTGTTAATTTATGCTGTTATAAATTAATTTTCATAGATTGATTAATCTAGCGGCCTTTAAAAACTTAACTTCATTCCACATGAGAGTTAAACTCATTTAATTATTGACCAAAAGATGCTCCAATTAGCCTGTAAATTTCTTTTAATTCTTCAGGTTTAAATGATTTAATCAATTTTTCCGCAGCCTTTTGGGGATTTTTAGGAATTATTATCCATAGTTCTTTATTAAAGTTACCTTCTGGCTGTTGTTCTAACCAATTTTTAACTGCAATTTTTCCTGATTCAGTAATTTGGTAAAAGCCTCTACTACTACTTTTTGATTGTTCTAACCATCCTAAATGTTCCCATCGTTTTCTCCATAATTGAGCAGTGCTATGAGCATAATCTAATATTTCTCCTATTTGAGAAGCATTTAAACTTTGATTTTCTGGGCAAGCTTCCACAAGTTTCGAAAATTTGTGAAAATAATTTGATGGATTTCCTAAATCTTTTAGCTGCTCTTCAGGCGTTTCAACTTTTGGGGTTTCAGTTGTTCCTAATTGGCTAATTAATTCTTCAATTTCTTCTGGTTCACAACCTAATCCGTAAGGTGGTTGAGCACGGCATAATTCTTTATAATTATTAAATGGTTTTCCTTGCTCATTAAGTAATCTTTGATAAGCTGCTGGCTGTTTCATTAATTCACGCCATGCTTTTAATTGTTCGGTGTTAACAACTACATCTTTTTTAACCACAGATTGCAGTTTTAATTTAATAGCAAGTGCCCATTGTGTTGTTCCAGGAGTTGTGCTAATTCCTCCTGTTTTTCCTAAAGCTTCATAATCCATTTTTCCCTGCATAGCAAAGGATATAGTTTTCAAGGCTATACATAATAACTTTTACAGCACTTTTGAGGATTTGGAGGTACAAAATTTGGGATTTGACGCAGCAGGCTAATAGGTAATCTGGGAAGGTATAATGTACCTCATCCATATGAAAAATGCTGTAAGTTTTTAACCATTTGATTTTTTGCTGACTCATACCTTAATAATAGGTGTATGTTTGGCTAGGAATTTTTTCCTATACTTTACTGGTTTTTCTAGGAGCTTCACAAAATGGTATTAGCAGGTTAGGTTGTTCTTTATTCCTGTTTGGGGCCTACTATCTAAATAGCAACAGCAATGATTTAACTCCCTACACCATGTTTAACCGTTAGTTGACACTCCCTTTTGTCACCTTCTCTAACCTACTACTTATATATTTTATACTTTAGATTGTAGATTTATCATCTTCCGGAAGAGAACAACATACTGAAAATTGAGCGTGTGGGACGGGGTTTATCAAGTACAGAATTATTTCCACACACAACCCGTACTCAGGTATCACTCATTAGTTGTCAGTTAAATGTTAACTATAGCGCTTCGCTCTGGCGTATTTACAAATCAAGATTGAATCTTCTTACATGGAGTTGACAACTAAAAAATCTGTAACTCTTGTATTAATTACTAACTCCTTCTAGCAAAGACTAAATAATTCCTCA
>JAJEAQ010000618.1 GCA_022822685.1 Trichodesmium sp. jk18x7bins.61 | reverse complement strand
TCATCAATATGAACACATGAGCAGAGTGAGAGCTCAGACTAACCAGGAGCCGGATGAGGCGAAAGTCTCACGTCCGGTTCTGAAGTAGAGGCGCCCCGAATAATATCGGACCATCGGGTCATCGGGCGTCGACTATAACTTGTAGGTTGGTTATAACGAAGTTTGAGCGAAGCTTATCCGTAGGAGCAACCCAACACAATCGATGAAAATGTTGAGTTCCCCTCCGGAATCTTGCTACGTTCGTCAACCCAACCTAGGCAATTTAAGATTTTTGGCTCTAACAGCAACCGTATTGCCTGATTGTGATCTATTAAACTTCGTAATCAATAGTAATTTTATCTGCTAAAATCGGCTTAATCATTGCCTGAATAATTTCCTGATGATGACTATTCTTTGCATAACCATCAAGAGCAGCTTTATCTTTAACATGAACAACTAAAGCATTTTGAAATCCTTGGGAAAGTTCTGAAAAATTCTCCCCACAGTATAAATCAATTATTTCTGGAACTTTTCCTTTCATTCCTCTCAAAGCTGACATAACTGATGCAATAGTTTCTTGTGAAGTACTTGACTCCCACTTGAATAAAACTATATGTACTATCATCTAAATAAATCTGCTAAAACTATTCCAGAATTATAACATAAATTGGCCAGACTCTAGGTCTAACTCATTATTTATGAATTCAAAATTAACTATTGACAATATAATTATGAATGAAAAAATTTATACAGACTACCGTCTACAATTGCCAGAGGAAGAAATTATTGGCACTCTCATCGTTCGTGATGGTAAAATAGCCGAAATTCAGCCAGGAATTGTTAATATTGGTCAGCATGGGCAAGGAGAATATTTAATGCCTGGATGAATCGAACTTCATACAGATAACTTAGAAAAATGTATGTCTCCTCGCCCTGGAGTAAATTGGCCTTTAGCAGCAGCAGTATCCAACCATGACCGAGACTTAATTAGTTCTGGAATTACAACAGTTTGTGATGCGAACGCTATCGGAGATGTTAAACCAAATTCTCTTCGTATTAACCGTTTTAATGAAATGATTGAAGCGATTGATGAGGGAAAAAACAAATAAACTCATCGCATATCATCGGTTTTTTCCTGTGAAATTTACTTTGAAGGTGTATATAATTCTGTAGAAAAATATGCAGATTATCTGTTTCTATCCCTAATTTATTTAATGGCTCATACTCCTGGTAAAAGACAATTTGTCAATAGGGAAAAATACAAGGAATATTACATAGGAAAATATGGGATTAGTGAAGTCGAGATGAATAAATTTATTGGCGCTCGCCAGGAGAATCAAAAACAATATGCTCTCCCAAATCGTCAAGTATTAGCTGAATTAGCAAAACAACATAAAATTTCTTTAGCATCTCACGATGATGCAACAATAAACAATGTCGAAGAAGCTGTAGAATATGGGGCAGTATTAGTAGAATTTCCCACAACTTTAGAAGCAGCAAAAAATGCTAATAATTATGGATTACAAGTATTGATGGGAGCGCCAAATTTAGTATTAGGAGGTTACCGATCTGGGAATGTCTCTGCAATGAAGTTGGTAGAGTCAGATTTAGTCAATGTGATTGATTTCTTCCGATTATATACCTCGCAGTTTATTACAATCTATTTTTTTAATTAGTCATCAAACTGGTAAACCTATATATGAAGTGATGAGGTTAGTGACAAGTAATTCAGCTAAAGTTATTAATTTTTTTGGAGATAGGGGAAGTTTAGAGGTTGGTAAACGTGCTGATTTAATTACAGTACATGATGATGGAAATTTTCCCCATTTAACTTCAGTGGTGATTCATGGTCGTCGTGTTGCTTAATATTTTGGTTTTAATCAAGAGAGAATTTTTTTGAATCTCCTACAAATGGAAACAGGAAAAGAACTAATGGGTGGAAAATAATCGGACATTTTAAAATGCTTTTCAAATATTTTTGAAATACAAGGTGGAGCATTTTCTGCTTATGCTGCTGAAAAATTTATCAGTCAACCTTATGCAGAAGACGCAGTACAACTAAGAATTTGGGATTACCGAGCTAAAGTTGTGGGAATGAAAACTCCAGATTTATACTACTTTACTCAACTCATATATCAAACTATGATCATTAGTAATCTTGCTAATCTTATGAGTAATAAATTTGGCTTGAATTAAAATTACAAGCATTTTTACTATGGCGATCGCTACTGCTGTGATAGGAAAGTTATAGCATTTCACTTTGAGTATGTCCCATGGATTTTAATTGTACATTCACAGGATGATGGCTGTATAAGTGAAATGGCGTCTAAACCCGAAACCTTCAGTATAAGTGCCTGATAACTTCTGCCTTCGAGCAAAGCGAGTTGAGTAGAAGTGCTGTTTGTAAATTCTGGTTAAACTCTTGTTTAGGTTGGGTTAGATGAAGATATCTCCTCGTACTCAGCAGGATTTTAGTTGTCCACCGTCACCCACCAAAATTAAGCAGTCTAACTGTCTTAATATTTGGCTGATCAACAGTCTCTTAGAGCTGATTCATAAACTGAGCTGAAACTATGATTTTACAAAGCTTTCAATAATTTAGGATCTATTTACCTATAAATCCTCAAACCTTTGTATGACAAGACACTCAGCCTCTTAATATTTACTTGATAAATCAGGTCTAAATTACCCTCCAATTTCTTCTTCTTATATCTTCATTCATTATTCAAAAAATTGGTATTAACCAATGACTTTTTTGTAGAAAAAATCTAATTATTACTCACAAACAAAACAGATGAATAATTTCCCAAAAATCACCCATGTTATTTACGATCTAGATGGTTTACTTTTAGACACAGAATCAATTCATGCTCAAGTCAATTGGGAAATAACAAACCGTTATGGTAAAGTTTTTGACAAACATATTAAATGTAAAATTACAGGCAGAAAATCTATTGATTCTGCCAAAGCAATTGTGGAATTATTAGAAATACCCATTACCCCAGAAGATTATCTTCAACAAAGAAACAGTCTCACATATCAACGCTTTCCTGAAGCCAAGCCAATGCCTGGTGCAGTTCGCCTTACTCAACATTTATATCAAAATAAAATTCCTCAAGCTGTAGCCACCAGTTCTTCCTGTGAGCCGTTTAATATAAAAACAAAAAATCATCAAGAATGGTTCCAATTATTTGATTACATAGTTGTAGGAGATGACCCCAATCTCAAACATGGAAAGCCAGCCCCAGACATTTTCTTAATAGCAGCCAAAAGATTAGGAGCTTCCCCAGAAAAATGTTTAGTATTTGAAGATTCTCTAGCAGGAATGAAAGCTGCCTTAGCTGCAGGAATGTCTGTAGTTGTTGTGCCCGATCCTGATCTGGATAAAAACTTATTTCATCTTGCCGATCAAATACTCAATTCCCTCACAGAATTTAAACCAGAGTTATGGCAACTGCCCCCATTTACATAGATTTGAGCTATATATTTGAAAAAATAATGATAGTATATCTAAAAAATAGTTTTTTATTTATATAAAGCTAATAAATTATGATGATATTTTCTCGATCTATTCCTTCTTTTAGCTCTACATTTGGCTTGACTGTCCCGATAGTGGTAGCTTTCACCCTTTTACAACAACCAGTTAATGCTCAAGCAGAAGAGTCACCAGATATACAAAATTCTTCTCCCGTTCCTATTGAGCCAGCACAACCCACGCCTCCTGAAAATACTCGTCCTTTAGATCAACAAAATAGTCTTTTCAGCCTTCAAGGGGGGCAACGTTTAATGAGTGAAGCTGACGATGCTATTGCTTCGGAAAATTATGATTTAGCTAGTCAGAAACTTCAAGAAGCTCGTCAAATATTTAACCAACTTTCTAATTTCTATAGCCAATTAGCTGCTAGTTTTTCTGGTATTGATAACCGTCTAGCAGATGACCAACGTACTAAGGCCCTGGAAACTGCCCAAATGAGAGACCAGGCCACTTATCAATTAGCCCTTGTCCATCGGGCTCAAAACCAACCTGAACTAGCTGTACCATTACTAGTTCAAATTATCAGCTCTCAGCAACCCACTCGTGATTTAGGAAAAAAGGCTTACCAGCAATTACTAGAGTTAGGATTTGTTGACATTCCCTATCCTGGATCGTCCGGAGATGACCAACCTCCGGCCTCATCCCAGTCTATTAATTGATATGAATAACTGTTTCTACTATTTGTTAACAGCAGTAGGAGGATAAGTCTTATTTGTGGAGGTGTTAATGTGAGTCTATCCCACTAATACGATTTTTTGGGAATTTCATTGTTTTTTCATTGGCTTAATATAAGGGTTTGAACAATAGTGGGATAGGTTCGTGTCAATACTGAAAAAGTATATTGAGAATCAGGATGTATCCGACACGCTGAGACTGACTTTGAACCCACTAATCTCAATCAAATATTATAGATGGAGTTGGTAGCATGCCTGGCTTGAGCTAGGGTACGAGCGCAAGTCATAAAAATGGATGGTTAATTAAGCCCAGGAAAATACAAGCAAAAAAAACTTGATGATGGCTGTGTAAAAAAAAGGTCGTGTCTCCAGCTATAAGCTTTTACCGTACGTAGGGACATTCCATGGAACATCCCTACATCACATTAATCGTCACTCCCACTTACCCCAGCTAAATCAAAGATTGAATGTGGAGACCTAAGTGGGGGATTATGGTCAATCCGACGTTCCTTTCCAGGAAAAAGTAGGACTTTCCACTAGGAAGTTAAAATAAAGAATAACAGTATTTTTAGAGAGTAGATTAATGATTAGTTTAGAGGAAGTAGAAGCAATGATCAAAGCTGAGTTGAACGATGCTCAGGTAACAGTCAAAGATTTAACAGGTGGTGGAGACCACCTAGAGGCTATTGTTGTTTCATCGGGCTTTAAAGAGAAAACTCGAGTCCAACAACATCAAATGGTTTATCGTGCCCTCAAGGAGCTAATGGATTCTGAAGTTATCCATGCTTTAGCTTTGAAAACTTATACTCCTCAAGAGTGGCAAAAAGTACAACAAACTGCTTAGTTTTTGTTTTTAAGTTACAAGTTAGACAGGATTATTTGAATAGATGAGTCATAATCAATCATAATTTGCCTCAAAAATATGAGGTTGGTAATTTGAAAGATGACTGTCTTGTGAGGGTGACACCCCTTACCCAATCTGCTTCACTATTTGGATAGATCATCAGGGGATGGCTTCCTCAAGTTTCATCTCTTGATTTACCAACGCCCAAAATATTAGGTAAACATAGTAACTATAATCAAAAAGCATTTAATTATCTGTTCAGGATATCAACCCGATTACTTTGGATTCAATGCTGAATGCTCAGAAAGAAAACTGGGTTTCAAGCCTCTTAATTCCTTGGATAATTTGAGCTTGAGATTATGTAATAACAAGGAGTCAGGTATTCTGGAGTCAGGAGCGAGCAGAAAAAATTAGATAAGGATTTAAACTCTTAAAGAAGGGGATAGGGAACAAGAATCGGGAATCGGGGTAATATCTATGGATATTTAACCCATAGTCGCCACCCATCATCAAAGTATGAAATAGGTAACACCTCGCCTGGTAATTAATATTCTTTACCTACTAACTACTCCTTAGTCCCTCATCCCGAAGACTAATAGGAGAATCGGCAAATTTGAGTCAGATGATTTTTCTTGATTCTCCCTCCTGACTACTGACTCCGAAGACCATTAACTGACAAATCAATGTTGCCGGGGGGGTACTCGGAGACAGTAAATGGGCGTGCATGATAGCCTGAGATTGCCATAAAGGTAGTGGCATCAGATGAAGCGTCAACCTACCTAAGAGTTCAGACTCAGTAGGAATCTCCTTGCCTCAACGGCTGAGAGGATGTAAAAACTTCAATAACCATCTATTAAGGAAATCGCCATGAATTTAACTCCACAATTGAAAGACAGAATTGATAGCTTAATTAGCGAAAACAAAATAATGGTTTTTATGAAAGGCAATAAACTTATGCCTCAGTGTGGTTTCTCTAATAATGTTATACAAATATTAAATGCACTAGGGGCATCATATGAAACCTGTGACGTTTTAGAAGATCAAGAAATTCGTCAAGGGATTAAGGAGTATTCTGAATGGCCGACAATTCCCCAACTTTACATTAATGGTGAATTTATTGGAGGCTCTGATGTGGTGATTGAACTCTACCAAAACGGTGAATTACAGCAAATGGTAGAAGTTGCTTTAGCCTCCTAACCATAAAATATTTAGGTAGTTCTGTAGATGTAATGATCATCTGTGTGAGTTGGTTTAGCCTACTCTCAAAAAAAGCGGTAGTCCTGCATAGTAATGGTGAGGAGTAAAACTTGGTATTCAGCTAAATCTTGATTCCGGCAAATATCCTTGAGTTTTGTGAGAATTGGGTTGTGAAAAAATCAT
>JAJEAQ010000648.1 GCA_022822685.1 Trichodesmium sp. jk18x7bins.61 | reverse complement strand
CTATGTTCAGGGATGTTTTGTCGGTTGAGTCTGATGGTAGTACTGATATATTGGGGGGATGAGTATTGATTGGTGTGGGTGTGCCTTGATTCTAGTGAGATGTTTCTGCTGATTTATATTGCTTTGTGGTGATTTTGAGCTTGGTAGTATGGGAATTGGGATGAGGGATGAGGGATGAGGGGCTAATTCTCTCCCCTTCTGCTAAACCAGTAGTTCGGCTCTTTCCCGCGCCGACTGCTCTTGAGAGCGGTGACGCGGCTCCGCGGCTCCTAATTCCTAACTCCTAATTCCTAATTCCTAATTCCTAATTCCTGAAAATGGTGATTTTTTTGAGGGACTTCCCTAGGTGAAGGGTGTTTATGGGGTTTGAGTTTGTGTTTGTGTGTTGGTTGTTTGGTTGTTTGGGGTGGGTTTTATGTCGACTATTATAACATTTTTACCAGGTTTTTTCAAGGATAATATGAGCATTTAGATGCTAAAAAGTATGGAAAACCCCGCCGGGGCGGGCGGGGTTTGAGCCGAAAAATAGCGCAGGCTCTCATCCTGAGGCGACTCTACCGGGAGAGCGCTTATCTTCCCGCAAATTTGTTAAATTTTGGTTAAGAGTTCGGAGTTGGGAATCAATACCTGGAATTTTTTAGCCCACAAGCAAAACTGAAAAATTTGCAAATTGAAAACGTTTTAAACTGATTGCTGCTATAAGACATCAACACTTAAAGTAAGGATCATTTTTATAGATAGACTCCCTTCGGGATAGGCAAGAGGCAAGAGGCAAGAGGCAAGAGACAAAAGCTAGTCAAGAATTGAGACTATTGCCCCCCACTATGTTTTTGAAAGCTCGTGGTGTGCCTTTTGCAATTTCTCGTCGTGGAGCATTTCATGTCGGCATATGGTTGAGCAATCAGGGCGATCGCCACCTCACACCATGGTGAGCAACTGGCTCTAGCTCTAACACTCAATCCAGTTTGACGCTGAAGTTTTACTATTAGGGGTTGACACTCTCTACGCTGTTTCGGCTGTCGCCGACATGAAAGACGTAAATTACTATTACTACTTTTTTCGTTTTATATTAATCATTAACCCTTCTATTTAATTTATCAAGTTTTTGTTGGAAATAACTCTCTCGATATCCTCCTAATTGCCTAGCTAGTTCTAAACCTTTTTGAAAAGATGACAGTGCTAAAGGATAAGAGTTTAATTGTGAATACACTTGCCCCATTTGGTCGTAAGTTTCCATCATGCCATAAACATTAAAAAATTGTTGGTCGATCAGCAATTGCACTTTATATATCTCAATTGCAGCCTCTTTTTCATCCTGAGAAAGATATAAACCGGCTAAATTTTCTAAGGCATCACTAGCACTTAAAAATCTTTGAATTGATTGAGCAATACTATAAGCTTCCTGATAGTATTGACTAGCAAGATTCAGTTTACCAAGTTCCTCATAGTCTGAAGCAATCGATATTTTTAGATCGGGAATTTCTGTAATAATTTGTTGACCTTCATAAAAATCTACTAATCTTTCTTTAGCTGTAATTGCTTGTAGGGTTTTTCCGGATTGATTATAAATGAAAGCTAATTGTCGGAGAGTATCCGCTTTTTCAGAAGCAGTAGTTACAGAAGGATTTGTTGTTTCTGTTTGAGATGTGTCTAAGTTGGCCTGTTGCTGAACCTCTAATAATTCTTCGTATGCGATCGCTGCCTGAGCATAATCCAACCAATTCAAATATATTTCTCCTATATTTGTCAAAGCTTGTTTGAGTGTAGCGACATCTTCTCGCTTCCTTGCTTCCACAATCACTTGTTGATAAACTGTAACTGCTGAATCTCGGGTTCTGACAGTAGTATATGCTGAACCCAATGCTTGCAACAATTCCAGATTAACAGGCTCTTGCTCTTGAATTTCTGGTTGTAGCGTTTCCAGTCGTTTTGTAATCCATTGCACTTGTAATCTTTGACTATTATTCCAGGCTATTTCTGCCACTCTTTCCAGAGCTGCTAATTCTTCTGCTGTACCAAGATAACGTCGCAAACGGAGTTCCCGATTCCATGTATCAAAAGCTTTGGTTGTTTCTCCTGCTGCCAACAATGCTGCTGCTTCGGCGTTAAGTAGATCTAGTTCTTGGGAAAGTTGTTCTCGTTTTTCTCCGGTAACAGTTCCCGTGCTGGGAGGGTTTGGTAAAAGTGGATCAGTTTCAGTGCTTTCTAGAGGGTTAGGAGAGAATTGATTTGGAGATTCTAATTCTGACTCGGCTTCTGTTTGACGTTGAGAAATAATATTTATACCAGTTTTTCTCACAGTATATTTTGAGAATTCGGGAGTTTTTGCTAAACAATAGGTTGAAAGGTAGACATAAAAAAAACTGCTAGTGAGAAATAAGTTTGTAATTTTCAGCATTTTCACTTATACATATTCGGGAGTTTGAAAGCACAAAGTCATATCAAATCCGGTAGCATCATACGAAACTATTCAGTGAAATTAGCATTGTGCCACTCAGTGTTATTTTTAACCTATTTTCTGTCTTTGTGCAACAACCGCCCTTACCTGCACCAATATTAGGAATTTGGAGCTAGTTTATAAACCCTAATATAACCTAGCTTTTCTGCGCCTACCTACTTATGTAGCAGTTTTCTCTAGTTTCACGAGGCGCTAGTAGATTGAGTCTCTGTTGTTGCACCGAGTCGTGATCGAATAGGAATCTGCTTTGAAGTATCTTTTTTGTCTATCCATTGCCTTTTTCTGAAGAGGATAACCCCCAAGGCATCCGTGCCAGGTCTTGAGTTGGAGAGCAAAAGGGAGGAGAAAGAAAAATTCCTCTCTCTACTCATAAAGATTAGATAGATTTTTAGCTAGCTTCTTGCTTTTCTAGTAGTTTTACCTAGCATAGCAGGAATTGCTATGATCAAACCTATGATTAGGCTAGGTTCTGGGACAACCTTCTGTAGCGTAGCAGTAGGCGTTGTAGTAGCTTGGGTAATAACAACTTCGTCACTCACGCCAAAAGCATCACTGGCTAGGCTGAAGTTGAGTCTAGCATTAAAATCATCAAAAAGAATTCTAACTTCGCCTGCGTCGCCATCAGGAGTTACACCTGCAGGGTTAAACTGAAATGAAATATCGGTATTACCGGTAGAGAAAGAGAACAGCTCGTCAGAGAAAAAGTAATAAGAAGAACCAGACACATCTCCTGAAAACAAAGAAAGGAAATCTTCATCTGAATAGGATGGAAATGGTGATGCCCCCTCATAATAGGCTGTAATGCTAGATAACTCATAGATATTAATAACAGAGTCGGAAAACGTATCTTCGGGAGCAACCCACTCAAAAACTAATTTACCTTCCTGGCTATTAGTATTGGTATATTCATAAGTAGTTGTATACGATAGCTCGATAGCTTCAGCTCTCTGGTTAAGTGAAAAAACACAGGTAGTAGTCAGAGCAGCTACTGAAACTGCGCTCAAGAGATGTTTGAGAAGATGTTGTTTTTGTTTTTTTGATTGATCATAATATTATTTCAAATTCGTTGACTTATGTGTGAGAAGAATCAGAGAGGGCATAGACGTAGGCAGATGCGGGCGAGGCAAAGCTGGTTCTCTTCTTCTGGATAGATTTGGATTGCCCCCTAAAAATATATTAATTCTACTTCTAAAGTAATGACAAGGGAGAAGGGAAAATAAAAAAGACATAATTGTCATAATTATGTCTTTGCTTTTATTTATAAGCATTTGAGGAATTAAAGCTAGACAAAATAGATACAATTATGTCTGTTGATAATTTCCTTATTAACAAAAAAGGGGGGTTGCATAATTAAGATATGAAAGACGGGAGGTAAGCATGGAATGCCCAGAGTGTAAGTCAGAGCATATCAGCAAGAATGGCTTACCCTGAGGGTAAGCCCAAATACATTTGTGGCCAGTGTGCCCGCCAATTCATAGAGGACTATGAGGCCGCTCAAGGTTACTCAGACGAGTTCAAGTCGCACTGTCTCAAAATGTACGTCAATGGCATGGGATTCCGAGCTATAGAAAGAGTCAAAGGTGTTCATCACACTACAATCATTACTTGGGTAAACAAAAAAGTAGGAGAGCTACTACCAGATACTTATGAACCAGAAACAGTACCTGAAGTGGGTGAGGAGCGATGAGCTACAAACTTTTGTGGGTAAAAAAATCAAATCAGGCTGTGGACGGCAGTAGACCACTTTCGACCAGGAATTCTAGAATGGGTATTAGGCGAGCGCTCCTCAGAAACCTTTAAACATCTTTGGGAGGAACTCAGAAAATGGCCATGCTATTTCTATGTCACAGATGATTGGAAAGTCGATCCTAATTTTAGATCTGATGGAGAGCAAATTGTGAGTAAAACTTACATTACCAGGGTAGAAGGGGAAAATACCAGACTTCGGCATTACTTAGCTCGATTACATCGAAAAACTCTTTGCTACTCCAAATCTGTAGAAATGTTAAAGCACTCCATTCCCTTACTTATTCACTATCTCTGATTTGGCGATGTTCCTGTTCCTTCCGGTTTCA
>JAJEAQ010000789.1 GCA_022822685.1 Trichodesmium sp. jk18x7bins.61 | reverse complement strand
TCATTTCTATTTTCAAGAAATTTCTAATTTGAAGTATAAGAATACTCAACATATTAATTTTGAAATAATTATTAATTTTTTTTAAAAAACCAATATTTTCCTCATTGGTGCTACTCTCAAACTCAAGATTTTTGCTCTAACCATGAATTTTGATAAATTATCTGACAAAATTGATCAGGCGTAAAAGAAGCGATCGCAGAAGCCATCGAAAGGCATCGAAGATTAGGGCAATCAATCACTTTTATGAAGGATGGTGAGATTGTTACACTGACTGGTGACGAAATTCCGTCAAAAAATAAAGGCCAATAAAATTTAACTTCGGATAGTCACTATCCGAAGTTGAAGAAGGGAGCACTCATATCAAACGGCTTGTGGCTTGTTTTTCCTGTTGTCGATGTAGCTCAACCAGGGAAGCATGTCAAGCTAATTTCTCTAGAGTTCCTGATTTTTTTAGCTCTGACAAATTAACATTACCTGTACAAAATAGAACTGTTGTAATTTCTGCAATTAAGATCTCTACCAACATATTTAGAGATGCTTCTGATTCCGCTGCAGCTTGAAGAAAAGGCCAAGCTAGTCCGCCTAAGTCTGCACCAAGAGCGATCGCCTTTGCTACATCTAATCCATTCCGTAAGCCTCCAGAAGCAATCAAAGGAATATCGGAGTTGAAGTTACGGATGGCAGTGATACATTCAGCTGTTGGTAAACCCCAGTTAGCAAAAGTGCTTCCTAGCCTACGTTGACGGGGATCTGTGGCTCGTTCTCCTTCAATTTTTGCCCAAGAAGTTCCTCCAGCTCCTGCTACATCAATTACTTTCACCCCTGCATCTATGAGCTTTTGAGCCATTGCTCCAGAGATACCATTGCCTACTTCTTTAGCAATTACTGGAACTGGCAATGAGTAGCACAATTTTGATATTCTGTCAATAATACCTCGAAAATTAGTATCACCTTCAGTCTGAATACATTCTTGAAGAGGATTGAGGTGTAGAATCAGAGCATCAGCTTGTAAAATGTCAATTGCTTTTTGGCACTGTTCGATACCATAGTCATAATTTAATTGAACTGCTCCCAGATTAGCAAAAAGGAGAATATCAGGGGCAAGCGATCGTACATCAAAGGTATCAGCAACCTGAGAGTTTTCAATAGCTACCCGTTCAGAACCGACTCCCATAGCTATTTTATAATGTTGGGCAGCTTCAGCTAACCGATAATTAATCATTTTGGCTTGTTCAGTGCCACCTGTCATAGAAGATATTAACAATGGAGCATTTAGTTGCTTGCCGATAAATGTAGTTTTTGTATTTATTTCATTGAAGTTTAGTTCTGGTAAAGAGCAATGGGTAAAACGGTAACGGTCTAAACCATTCGTAGTATGATGAAATTGGACATCTGATTCTAGGCAAATTCTGAGATGGTCTGCTTTGCGGGTTTGAGTTTGGGAGCTTGAGTTCATCAGTTCGGTACTTTAATTTTTATCAATATTAGCTGACTCTGGAAGAAACCCCACGGTGAGACATTAGTTTTCACTGTGGGATTAGGCCGATAAAGTGTAGAATTACTTCCACACACAGCCTTTCATGAATCCCGGCGTTGATGCAGGGAGTATCCAAAACCTAGAGTATGGAAAAACTGAGAAAAGTTTAAACTGATTCAATAGAGAAAAATCCAGAAAATATCGAAATCCAAGAAATTGATAAACTAAAGCCCAACTGCTAAACTTTCACTACTTTCTAACTCTGATAACCAAGTCTACCATAATTGATTTGCATAAAACTCCAACTTTTCACCGTAAATTGTTGTATCTTGCCTTAATTTAGTAACAGTTACCTCTGGAGTTGCAGATATTTCCCCAGCAAGCATGACCAATAAACCATCTTTCTAATCCGTGAGTAGTTACCTCTGGGTGAAATTGTAAAGCCAAACAATTTGGCCCCCAACGAAAAGCTTGATTTTGATATTTGGAAGTAGAAGCAAGCAAAGTTGCACCAGTTGGTAAATCAAATGTATCACCATGCCAATGTAAAACAGATATATCTTCTGTTGATAAATGACGCAAAGGTGAATTCATCCCTGCCTCTGTTAATTCCAATTTTGACCAGCCAATTTCTTTAGTTGAACCAGCATAAACTGATGCTTCTAAAGCTCTTGCTATTAGTTGAGAACCTAAACAAATACCAAGGGTAGGTAAATCTGCACTGAGACGATTTTTTAATAAACGTAATTCATCTGTTAAACAAGGGTAATCTGGTTCCTCATAAACTCCAATCGGCCCGCCTAAAATTATCAACAAATCTGTTTGTTCTGAATCAATTTCATCTAGATTATCGACTCCTGCTTCTAGATAATTTACTGTATAATTTTTTTGTGCCAAAGCATCAGCTATAGTTCCTAAATCTTCAAAAGCTAAGTGTCTGATAACAACAGCATTTTTCTTTTCTTTCACTTTTATACTCCTTATACTTAAGGATTCAAGTCTAATGGAAAAAGAGACTGTTTGTAAAGTAAATATTAAGACAACTAGAGTGTTTATAGCAGTTTTCACCCTTGGTAGAATACAGAGACTTAGGTTTTAATGCAGAAGGCAGCGGGAGCTGAAGACATAAATTACGTAGTCTACGAAAGTGAAAAACGCTATAATTCTGATGGCCGGCGGCGGAAAAATAAAATTTAAGCCCCGCCCGTAAGGGCGGGGTTTAAATGAGGAGATATTTCTACCTCACCCATCCTACGCCAGAATTTAATCTCAGGCGTGACAAACAATCTCTAACTCTATGATGGATAAGCATTTCTGGTAATTGCCTTTCCCATTTCATTCTCAATATATATTGCTACAAGCCTTGATTTTCGTTATTGCGGAACACTCCGTCATAATCCTAATCTCAAGCTAATTTTTGGGTTTGTGATGGGTAATACCAAGCGTGAGAAAAGAATGTTACAAATGAGTGCCTGGAAGTCTATCCCTGTGGGGGCGCATGCTATAGCAGTGATTCTTCAAATTGGTATAATATCATTCTCAACATAAGGCAAAGGATCTATTAACCCCAACTCCTGAAAAGCAGCTACCCGCAACCGACAAGAATCACATACACCACAAGCTTTTTCTCCACCAGCATAACATGACCAAGTTTGCTCCCAGGGTACTCCTAAGTTATTCCCGAATTGAATAATTTCCGTTTTTTTCAGATTAAGCAGTGGGGAAAAAATCGCGATCGCTTCTCCTTCTATCCCTTGTCTAGTTCCCAATCGAAAAACTTCTTGCATTGCCTGAATATAGTCAGGGCGACAGTCAGGATAACCCGAATAGTCTAAAGCATTTACCCCAATATATACCCGACTGGCATTGACAACTTCTGCATAAGCTAAGGCAAAACTTAGGAAAATAGTATTACGGGCAGGAACGTAGGTAATAGGAATATTTGGCGACATTTCTGCAACAGAGCGATCGCTGGGTAAATCAATTTGATTATCAGTTAATGCCGAGCCTCCCCATAATCTGAGGTCGAAACTAACAACATGATGTTCTACTACACCCACACTTTCAGCAATTTTTTGGGCCGATTCTAGCTCTCGACGATGGCGTTGTTGGTAGTCAAAGGAAATAGCATAACATTGACAACCATCAGCCTTTGCTTGATACAAAACCGTTGAGGAATCTAATCCTCCTGATAATAAAATAACTGCTTTCACTTTTCTCTACTATAATTTATTTGTTTAACGAATATAAAGCTTAATTATAATAGACATCTCCAGAAATTAATTTTTTTGTTACAGTAGGGTAAGGGTTTAAGAATCTTTTTTGGAGATGTCTAATGATCTGAACCGTCATCAAGAAGCGAGAAAAATCCTTGGTCGTAAGTGTGGCAGTAAAGAAACCCCGCCCGTTTAAACGGCGGGGTAGTTCATCCTCATTTTATACCTCAAAAACTACTCTACCTGCCAGACGGATGTTACTTACAGAGGCTGAACTAGACTAAGTGGCAGGAGGTGGGGAAATTATCTGAATTTCATGGCCACTGAGATTCATAGATGATGATGAGGGCAACTTGATCAGCCTTTAATTGAGTTTTAACTTCAATTTACGTTTAGCATTACGGTGTTTCTTGGAAGAATTCCATTGCTTTAAGCCAATATTAAAATCTTCTCGAGTTACAAGATTGTAGTTTTGGCCATCCTTTTCATATGGATGTTGTTTTTTAATATCCTGTACATGATTTTCTCCTATTTTCCATACACCTTTTTCGTAGAAGCGGTTATTAGCCGCTCTCTGCATTAGCTCAGAACGCTGTTTTCTTATATTTTCTTTTGTTTCATTTTTCTCCGCCTCACTCATAAAAGCTTTGGCAGCAGTAATAACTTCTTGAGTAGTTTCCATAAATTTTTGCAGTGAAACTTTGTAAAATTCAATATCTTTATTTTGACTTTTCATTTAAACCCCGCCCTTACGGGCGGGGTTTTATTAATAACATACATTGACTACAATTTTCAAATTCTTTTACCGTTCTTTTCGTCAGTGGAGACAATTTTAACAATTCGGTTTTTTCTGCTCCGTTAATTCATAATCGTATTTTTATCAGATTTGGGAATTTTATTGAACAACCTCATCAAACGCTCCATCTTCAATATACTATTATCATTCCTGAGTATATTTAATCCTGTAGAGTTACTGCTATCTTTTCGTTGCTAAAATAATATTTTCTGTTTATAAAAATAATTTTCTATTGTTTTTACAATAGAAAATTATCTTTGTTGAAATGGATCTGCAAATGGTATTTCGCTAGGGTTAGTATTTACGGGAAAAGTTTCCAGCACAGTTATTCTTTTAGTTTTTGGATCTTGAGTTTTGCTTTCATGCTGTGTCAAATAATTAAATTCATGCTCTAAGCAACTACTAGAAGGAACTAAAGACATAGCTCTAAATTCATGCTCCTGGTAATAATTATCTGAACCACTGTAGAATTCTGCATATTTTCTTTCCTGATCTCGTCTTGCCTCTGACTCTTTATGACTTTCTCCTACTACATTTTCATGTCGGCGACAGCCGAAAGCTTATCTGTTACCAAAGGTGAATCCCACATCCAAGATATTGGACTTGCTTCAGTAGGTTCTGAAATTGCTGATGCTCCAGAATCCATACGTTGAACAGTGTCTGAACTTGCCCATCCCAGGGTGAATATGCTTTTGAAGTTTTGTTTTGCTGGTTTTTTCTGAACTACTTTCACCTGTTGTGTTGACATTGTCTGCCTAGGAAGTTGGGCAATTGAATTGGTGTTTTTTTAGCTACTTGTTGCATTTAATACATTCAGAACTCCTGTTTTTTATTTAGTTCAGTTGCTCACACTCAAAGCGATAGTGGAGCGTGTGGGTAGATCACACTTTTTCTACGTCGCGACAGATTATCCGTTTTATTTCTCTAAGCAAACCCAAAATTAATCCTAAATGTAATTTTTTGTAAACTGTTATGCAGCAAAAGTAGTAGGGTGGGCAAATATTAAGTTATTTAGAGCCTGGATAAATCTGAAGTTTTTTTGCCCACCTTACATACAGCTATTGTTCAGTCTGACTGCCTCAAACTCTATCGCAATATTTATTGGTATTGATCTGACATAATTTAGCCAGGCTCTGGTTTAAATTCTTTCAGCTTTCCTGTTGAAATTTTGTATTTTATTTTCTCCTCATTCTTGAGTTCGAGGGTAGGGAGTTAATCAATTAATTGTGTCACGATATCTGCTTGATGCCATTTTCTGTACAAACTGCATCAAGAGGTCTATCCCAAGAATCTACAGGTAGCTTTTGTATATAAGCAAATTCAAACACAATCCCAATAGTAGGTTGTGATGCCCATTCTTCATCACTTAGCATCCGGTCATAAAAACCACCACCATAGCCTAAGCGATAACTATTTACATCACAAGCAACCGCAGGAACTAAGATTAAATCTACATCTGATGACTTTAATAATGGTGCATTTAACTCAGGTTCTAAAATACCATAAGCACTTTTCTGTAAAGAATTTCCTGGTTGCCAAATATGCCAGGATAGAGATTTTTCTAAGCACCTTGGAAACCCCCAAGTTTTACTAGAAAATGCTGCTTTTTCTCCAGTATTTGTAAATAATAAACTCAGGTCTGGTTCTTGACGAAAACTAAAGTAAGCTAACACAGTTTGAGCTGTTTGAAATTGGGAGAAGTTTTGTAAGTGCAGACACAGGCGATCGCTCTTTTCTCTCCATTCTGTCTCAGGCATCGAACGACGTTTTTTTAAAAATGAGCTTCTTAGTTCTTTTTTGAGCATGAGTCTGCTACAATTTTAGTATTGAAATAGCGTAATGGGTGCTTTTTCACTTAATTCACACTAATGGCCAAACTTCTATTCTTTGTCAATTTTAGGAATGCTCCATAGAACGTCCCTACTCTTCTTGATGAGATAGAGAATTAAGATTCAGTGATAATTGCTGGGGAAGTTGATCGAGTTGAAAATATTGGTGAAATTTATCTGTGACTTGCAACCAGTAAGAACGAGATTCCCGTTGACGACGTTTGCGAACAAATCCCAAGGCCACAAGTTCTTGCACATGGTGATAAGCCCCTGAACCACGAATATCTATTAATTCTGATTGGGTAATACCTCCTTTTAGAGCGATCGCGGCTAAAGTTCTCAAACTTCCCACCCCTAGTTCTGGTTGAATTAAGCTTTCTATCAAATCAGCAAAAGTTTCTTTTAGTTGCAGACTGTAGCCTTTTTCTGTTTCTATAACTTCTAAAGCAGTATGTCGATGGGCATATTCAGACATTAATTCAATTAAGGCCTCTTTGACTAGGCCGCGATCGCACTTGGCAATCTCTGCAATTTCAGAAATAGATAGGGGTTGTCCCTTGAGGTATAAAATTGCCTCGATTTGGCTCGGAAGACTAAACATTGAGTATTATTACCCTGCGTGGATTTAAAAAATCAAATATAATTAAAAAGTCAAAAGTCATAAAAATTTCCCAAGGAATTTTCACCCCCAAAAATACATAGAAGACCACCAATTGAAAATTTGGTGGGGGACTTAAACCCGAAAGCATGGCAGAGAAGGAAAATTGACAATATTATGACCTGACTTTCTTTTTTCCTTGAACAAAGGGAGTTTAAGTTGAGCTCCAATTTGAACAAAATTTATGGTATCATAAAAGCTTGTGTGTGTAAAAGTAGCGAAGTCCATGCCAAAACTAAAAACCCGCAAAGCAGCTGCTAGGCGCTTTAAAGCCACAGGTAGTGGAAAAATCAAGCGTCGTAAAGCGTTCAAAAGTCATCTATTGCAACATAAGAGTTCCCACCGCAAAAGTCGTTTGTCTAAAATGGCTCTTGTCCATGAGACCAATGAAGAAAATGTACGTTTAATGCTTCCATATTTGTAGAATTTTAGAGGAAAAATTATGACTAGAGTTAAAAGAGGTAATGTTGCCCGTAAACGCCGTAAAAAAATTCTGAAACTGGCTAAGGGATTTAGAGGAGGACAGTCTAAACTATTTAAAGTAGCTAACCAGAGGGTGATGCAGGCATTACGCAATGCTTATCGCGATCGCCGTAAACGCAAACGGGACTTTCGTCGTTTGTGGATTACCCGGATAAATGCTGCAGCTCGTCAACAAGGTATGAGCTATAGTCAACTAATTGGCAATATGAAAAAAGTAAACATTTCACTGAACCGTAAGATGTTAGCACAATTAGCGGTTTTAGACGCTGAAACTTTTGCTAAAGTTGTGGAATTGGCAAGTCAAGCCAAGGGATGATCAACACTAGAGGATTTAAGAAATTGGGAATCGGGAATCATTCTGATAACTTATAAGTTTTTGTTAGCAGGAATTAAGGTGATTAAGACTGAAGAAAGTTACACCAGTAAAGCTTCAGCACTGGACTTAGAAAAAACTTTTGTCAGCATCAAAAATATGCAAGCAAGCAAGTTAAACGCCGTTTATTTAGAAGTTCAACTGGTAAAGTTATGAATACTGATATCAATGGCTCTCTTCAGATTCAGGACTTACGCAACAGCACTATGGGTACTGTAAAAGTTCCGAATATAGACCAATTAACACGCTATATATAGCAGTAATGCGTAAGTCCTGAGATTATGAGAAAGAAATTCCCAGAGGGGTGACTCAACATGATATAGGTCTTTGTTTTGTTGGGTTACCCTAACGGGAAGCAAGCTACGTGCTTCGCTTAACCCAACCTACGATATGAGGATTAATTATCCGAATAATGATATGATGTCCCTACTCTCTACCCCTGAGATTGAGAATCTGACTGTATGACTTTTGACTTTTTAAAGATTATGAATGGCGCTCTACCGATTCTATACCTATCACTATTACTAATATTATTATCTGGAACAGCTATATTTATCATCCGCCAGATTACTAAGACTAGGAAAACAGAAAGTCAGCTTTCTAGTTTAAAAAATAAACTGACAAAAGAACAGGGAACAATAGATGAATATTATCAGCTCAGTAGTATATATTTAGAAAAAAAATTATATGTTCAAGCAGTTGAATTGTTACAGAAAGGTCTCAAATTAAAAGACTCAGAGAGTCCAGAAAATATGGCCATAATGCACAACGCTCTTGGTTTTGCTTATTTCGCTCAAGAGCAATACGACATTGCGATTAGGCAATATAAGGAAGCATTGAAAATAGAACCCAATTATGTGACTGCCTACAATAATTTGGGTCATGCTTATGAGAAGAAAAAATTAACTACTCAGGCTTTAGAAGCTTACGAGTCAGCCCTCAAATATGAGCCCAAAAATGATACTGCCAACAGACGTGCAGAATCTATGAGGAAACGTTTAACAACATCCTCATAAAAGTTTAAATTTCTCTAATTTAATTGGAATTTCAATCACAAACTCTGCACCTTTTCCTGGTTGAGAGTTACATGTGAGATTGCCCTCATGCTTCTCAACTACAACTTCATAGCTAACAGATAATCCTAATCCCGTACCTTTACCAATATCTTTGGTAGTAAAGAAAGGATCGAAAACACGTTCTTGGGCTTCTGGTGAAATGCCAACCCCATTATCACGAATACAAATCTGTACAAATTTATCAACAACCTGAGTCAAAATCTCAATCCGGCTTGGCTCTAGTTTAATTTGTTCCTGAGTACGTTTTGCATCTTTTTCTTCAATGGCATCAATGGCATTACTAATAATATTAATAAATACTTGGTTAAGTTGCCCTGGGTAACACTCTACTTTTGGGAGATTACCATAATTTTTAACTATTTGAATTGCCGGCCAATGATTTCGTCTGTGGAGACGATTGCATAAAATAGTCAGAGTGCTATCAATCCCTGGGTGGATTTTGGCTTCTTTCCATTCAGCTTCATCAAGTCGTGAAAAAGTTTTTAAAGATGAGACAATATGTTCAATACGATCAGCTCCTACCTTCATTGATTTAAAAAGTTTTGGTAAATCTTCCCGCATGAACTCTAAATCTATCGCTTCTATTTCCGCTTCAATTTCCGGATGTGGGTGAGAGTAGTGGGTTTGATATAGCTCAATCAGGTGGAATAAATCTTCATAATACTGCTTGGCATGGGAAAGGTTGCCATAGATAAAACTGATCGGATTATTGATTTCGTGAGCAATACCTGCTACAAGTTGACCTAAGCTAGACATTTTCTCAGATTGAATCATCTGAACTTGAGTCCGTTTGAGTTGCTCAAGAGTGGCTTCTAATTCTGCTGTCTTGCTACGACTTTGATTGTATAATTCTGCTTGAGTTAGGGCAATGTCTAATTGTTTGACTACAGCTTGCAGCGAACTAATTTCTGTATCACTCCACTGGCGTACCCGATGATGATTGCTACATACTATGGCTCCAATTTGACCTGATTCTCTTTGGAAAGGAACAGAGAGAAAGGATTTTAATCCAACAGACTTGAGCAATTTTCGGAGAGATTGATTAGGCTCTAAGTCAGAGTCAACTACTTTAACCACTCTAGAGTACAAAAATTTTGTGGAGGCAAAACCTACTCTAGAAACTGGGTACTTTTTAGGTAAATCTGGTAAACCAGGCAGTTGGGAAACATTGGTAGAATGCCAATAAGGTTCTTCTGTATCAGTACAATACCATGAAAAACCGCATCTATCTGTTTGCATCAGTTCTCGAACACTATTGAGGGTAGTATTTAGAATAGTTTCAAAATCTAAGGATTTGCGAATTTGACTGATGAGTTGGTTGAAGAGTTGTTCTCTTTGAGCTTGCTCTTGCAACTTTTGTTCAGCCAGCTTGCGTTCAGTGATATCTCTAGTCATGCCCACAATTCCAATAATATTACCCTGCTCATCTAGAAAAGGTGTTTTTGTCGTCAGGAAAATATTTATATTTCCTTGAATAGGAACAATTTCCTCATAAGTCTTGGGAACACCTTGATTGATAATATCAGTATCATATTGCATAATTTTCTGTAAAACATCAATCGGTTGATTAGAGAATACAAATGAATCATCTTTGCCAATAAGTTCATCGATGGATTTGTCAAAAGTTTTAGCAAATGCTGAGTTAACTAAGATATGTCGCCCCTGTAAATCTTTGGCAAAAATCAAATCTGTTGTACTGTTAATGACTCCATTTAATAAGTTGTAACTATCTTTGAGTTTTGCTTCGGCAGTTTTGCGATCGCTAATATCCTGACAGATACAAACAAGCCCCACTTCTGTCATCGTCAGAGTAATTTCCTGGTTGAATTTTTGACCATCTTTCCGTTGCGCCACACACTCTCCCCGCCAAAATCCTTGTTTGGCAATAGCCGGAAAAGCTTCTTGCTCTATGCGTTTGATTTCCTCAGACTCATATAAAATCCGCCAACTTTTCCCTAGTAATTCTTGAGCGCTATCATATCCGAGAATCTGGCAATGAGCCTGATTAATATATGAGTAATGTTCTCCATCATCTAGAATTGCAATCCCGTCAATTGCTGCCTCAATTGCTATCAATTGGCGCTTCAGTTGATCTTCTACTCTCTTGCGTTCAGTGATATCTGCATAAGTGCCAAGAAGACCAAATATTTCACCATTTTCATCAATTAATGGAACTTTGCAAATGTCTAGCCAAACTTGACTACTATTAGATAACTGTTTTTGTTCAACTAGGTGCATTTGTGGTTGCCCAGACAAAATAATTTCTTGATCCCTCTGCTGCTCTAATCTGGCTTCTGCTTCACTCAATGCCAAATCATAGTCTGTCTTACCAACAACTTCGTCACAAGAGTTACGATTTATTTCCTTCAGAAATGTACTGTTACAACCTTTGTAAATGCTATTGCAGTCTTTCCAAAAAATAGCTTGAGGCAGAGTATCTACAATAGTTCTGAGCAACTGTCGCTGTTGCTTTAATTCAGACTGAATTTTCTGACGCTCTGTCACATCACATGTCATAGAAAAAAAGCTAACTAGCTGATTAGATTCATCTGTGATGGCAACATTGTGCCACTCACAAATAATAATTTTTCCGGCTTTAGTCAAGTTTTCATTAATACTGAACTTGCTTCCTGTTCCCGCAAACAACTCTTGGAATACTTGATTTACTTGCTCTTGGGCTGAAGGAGGAACAAGATTGAACTCTGATATAAGTCTGCCTATGACTTCTGCTTCGCTATAACCAAAGGTTTTTTCTGCCGCGTGATTCCAAGCCATAATCCGACAGTCTCCATCCCATTCAATTGCAGCTAGAGGAGACTGCTCAAAAAAACGTCTCAATCTTTTTTCGCTCTGACGTAAGGCAACTTCAGTTTGCTTGAGTTTAGTTATATCAAGAACAATTCCATCCCAACATATAGCACCATCATTTTGTTGGCGTGGTATGGCGGTTGCTTGTAGCCACTTGAGTTGGCCAGAAGGAGTTGTAATTCTATATTCTATCTGCCATTTTCCGTTCACATCCAGAGCTTGAATTACTGATTCTTGTACAGTGGGGAGATCGTCAGGGTGAACCATTTCCCACAACAAATTATTATTCTGAAGGGCAACTTCTGGCTCAAGTTCGTATATTTCATAACAACCACTGCTGAGGAAGGTAAATTGCCCTGTAGGATGTGTGGTTGATTGACGGTATTGATAAAAAAGTCCTACAGTGTTAGCAACAATTTGTTTAAAATGGTCTGTAACTTCTTGCAGTTTGGCTTCTGTTTGTTTTTGCTCAGTGATATCTTCAATAATTATCAATACACCTATAACATTTCCGTCTTTGTCATTAAGTGGAATCCTGTTAGTATCAAGCCAAATTTGATTCCCATCAGAATTAAGTTGGCTTTCTATAATATGAAATTCTGGGGTATTAGTTTCTATTACTCTAGTATCAGAGGCCGTAGACAATTCTGATTGTGCTTGTGTTAAAGACAGAGTGTCGTCAGTTTTGCCAAGAATTTCTGTAGGGGATGACAAGCAAAAAACTATGGCAGCGCGATGGTTACATCCTAAATAAACCGAGTTTTTGTCTTTCCAATAAATAATTTGAGGTAGGTTATCTATAACCGAGTATAGTAGTTGTTGGGATTGTTGTATCTGTTTCAACTCAGTAATATCTGTGGCATATGTCAGCAGATAACTAATTTCTCCTTGAAGATTATGAAGCGGAATTTGATGCACTTCTAAGTGAGATGCTTCTGGGCTGCCATTAAGTTTGATTTGTGTAGTTTTTCTGAGTAAATGTCTATTGTTTGTTAGATTGCTTACTTGTGAGAGTTGAGTTTTATTTTCATGGCTGAGTTGTTGGAAAGCTCGATTAGTATAAGATATCTGATGTGTTGCCACATCTCGACAAATCAACTTTTGGGGCAAATTGTCTAGAATTTGCCCCAATTGGGATACGCGCTCTTGCAGAAAAGCATTTTCATTTTGTAAATCCATTAACTGCTGTTGGCAGCTTCGCAAACTGTTGACATCAGATTTCATAACTCTTGAGTCTAGGAGTAATTTTGCTCATTATGGACTAATATTATAACCCATTTTCTAATACTAGAATAATGTTACAAATCTTGTTTCAACGAAATTCAAAGGCCACTTTTTAGTTATTGACATCCTCTGGGGCCCTACGGCGCCCAGATTCCCAGACAACCTAATAAGACCTCGCCCTCGCGGGCGGGGTTTTAATTCAATAAAGGCAATTGAATAGCTTTCTGATGGGTTTCAGCGATCGCCGACATGAAAGACGTTTCAAAAGGTAATCACCTCAATTCTATATATAAAGGAAAGTATACCTAATTCTACCCTCAGACAAATCTCAGATTGGCTTTATGCTGGGCAAAAACGTCTTGATGCTCTTGTCACCAACAAAAAAATTATCAGAAATACCTGTGAGAAATGCTTCTAGAGTTTCAGTAAAGTTTGTCAAAGGTTTGTGGGCATAACATTTTATTAGCCATCCCATTGCAGGTAAATAATGAAAGTATAAGCTGTAAAAACTAAAATCAAGTGACGTATTGCTGTATCTGGCTAGCTATAGAAAAAATATTTTGATTTGACTTGGAGTGCCTACATCACCGGAGCCTGTAACCAATAGATTCCTACTGACTACTAAAGCAGTAGATTTTTGTACCTCACCAATATGAGAACTGTTATATTAGTGATTAAGAGACTGTTTATAAAACTGAGATTAAATTCTTGTCTAGGGTTTGCTCTGGGGTCGATACCTCCTCGTAATCACCAGAATTTGGTAGTCCTGCATAGTAATGGTTAGGAATAAAACTTGTTATTCACTTAAATCTTGATTCCCCCAAATATCCTTGAGTTTTGTGAGAATTGAGTTGTGAAAAAATCATCGCGCCCCCAACCTCTACCATTAATACCACCACCCAGAATTTTAGTTGTCCGCCACCGGCCACCAGAGTTCAACACTCTAACTATCTTAATATTTACTTGACAAACAGTCTCTCAATAATCAATTTCAGTTGCCTCAGATACAGAACTACTATTCATGATGATTGCAATAGTTCTTTGACCTTGAAAACCTTTGATTTCAGCTTCTCTGGTAGCTACCAAAATTACTCCTGGACGATACTTTCTTTCCCAAGTTTTGTTGACTAATTTTAGTGCTAAATCAGGTTTCTTGACAAAATCTCTATCCTCTTTACGATTTGGTAAATAATTTTGATTTTCAAGGAAGTCAAAAGTTAAAAATCAAAAGTTAAAAGTTAAAAGTTAACTCCTTTAGGGATAGGCTTGCCTCTTGACTATTGCCTATGCCAAAGGGAGTTTAAAAATATAGTGGGAGTCTTCAACTCAAAGTTGAAATAGTTGATATTAACTGTTCCTTGCTCAATGGTAATATGTTGAATGTATATCAACACATGCTTCTAAAATAGACATCTCCAGAAATTAAGTTTTTGCTACGGTATGGCAAGGGTTTCAGCATCTTTTATGGAGATGTCTAATAAGTTAACCAAGATTTCTTTCCACTTGCGCAACTCGTTTTTTCACCCCTACAACACTATCAGGATTAAGTGAAATAGAATCGATTCCTTCCCTAACTAAAAAATCAGAAAACTCTGGATAATCACTAGGGGCTTGACCACAAATACCTACTTTTTTACCAGCAGCATGAACTGTTTTAATCAACCTTTGAATCATCCGTTTTACTGCTAAATTTCGCTCATCAAATAACTCGGCTAACTCTGAAGAATCTCGGTCTATTCCTAATACTAATTGAGTTAAATCATTACTACCAATGGAAAATCCATCAAACCGTTTCCCAAATTCATCTGCTAGTTCTACATTAGCGGGAATTTCACACATTACATATACTTGTAAACCATTTTCTCCCCGCCTTAAACCATTATCAGCTAATATTTCGATAACTCGGTCAGCCTCTTTTAAAGTACGACAGAAGGGAATCATAATTATCACATTATCCAGACCAATTACTTCCCGCACTCGCTTAATAGCCTTGCATTCTAAAGCAAATCCTTCCCGGTAGCGATCGCTATAATATCGAGATGCTCCACGAAATCCTAACATAGGATTTGCTTCTTTCGGCTCAAACTGTTTTCCCCCAATTAAATCAGCATATTCATTAGTCTTAAAGTCGCTCATTCTGACAATCACGGGATTGGGATATTGAGAAGCAGCTATTTTAGCAATTCCTCGTGACAAATTCTCCACAAAATACTCGGTTTTATCCTCATATCCATGAGTCATTTGAGCTATTTGATGACGCACAGAATAGTTTTCTATTTTCTCAAAATTAATCAAAGCCATTGGATGAATTTTAATAATGTTATTAATCATAAATTCCATCCTCGCTAATCCAATTCCATCTGCTGGTAATTGCCACCATCGAAATGCTGTAGCCGGACTACCAATATTCATCATAATCTTGGTTTTTGTGGCCGGAACATCATCAATATTTACCTCTTCTGAATCAAATTCAAGCACACCATTATATATATAACCCTGGTCTCCTTCAGCACAAGAAATGGTAATTTCTTGACCATTTTTTAATATTTCTGTACCTTTGCCAGTTCCGACAATTGCTGGAATTCCTAACTCCCGACTAATAATAGCAGCATGACAAGTACGACCACCATGGTCAGTCACAATTCCGGCTGCTTTTTTCATAATTGGCACCCAATCAGGGTCAGTCATTTCTGTAACTAAAATTGTACCAGATTCAAACTTTTCAATATCCTCAACATTTTCAATTAAACAGACTTTACCCGCAGCGATCGCATCCCCCACACTCAATCCAATTAATAAATTATCACCAGGTTGTTTTAAGGAGTAAGTTTTTAGTCTATTTTCTTGCTTTTGAGACTGTACTGTTTCTGGGCGGGCTTGCACAATAAATAATTTTCCAGTATCCCCATCTTTAGCCCACTCAATATCCATAGGCACACCATAATGTTTTTCTATTAAATCCGCCCAATGTGCCAGTTGTAAAATTTCCTCATTTTCTAATACAAAAGATTGCATTTCATACAAAGAAGTTGGTACAGTTCTCGTTGTCATAGTTGTGCCTTGAGCATAAATCATTTTTTCATGTTTATTACCCAAGGTTTTCTCAACAATTGGCTGAAAATGGGGATGCTTCAACAAAGGTTTAAAAACCCGATATTGATCGGGGGTAACTGTACCTTGAACTACAGTTTCCCCTAAACCCCAAGCAGAAGTAATCAGAATATCATCAGGAAAACCAGTTTCTGGATCAATAGAAAACATCACCCCTGCACCTGCTTTGTCAGAACGTACCATTTTTTGTACTACTACAGACAGGGCAACTTCCAAATGATTAAAACCTTGAGTTTCTCGATAACTAATGGCTCGATCAGTGAATAGAGAAGCATAACATTTGCGACAGGCTTCCAAGACTTCCTCTATACCTGTAATATTAAGAAAAGTTTCCTGTTGACCAGCAAAACTAGCATCTGGTAAGTCTTCTGCAGTCGCACTACTACGAACAGCTACATCTGCTTCATCCATGTTGTAACATTGACATAGTTCCCGATATCCTTGACGGATAGTTTCCGCAATTTCATCCTGGAAGCGCGATCTCATCAATAAACGTCGAATTGTTTTGCCAGCTTTTTCTAAGGAAATTTCCCCGCTTTCAAATTTTTGGATTTGGGCCTGAATTTTTGGCTTAAGGTCATTTGCTTCTAAAAACTGCCAGTAGGCAGTTGCAGTCACAGCAAAGCCCTCTGGAATGCGAATACCATGATGCTTGAGCGATCGCACCATTTCCCCCAGAGAAGCATTTTTGCCACCTACTGAAGGGACATCAGTAACACTAATATCTTCAAACCAACGTATGAAAGAATTATTATACTGTACAGTCATTTTTGGCTCCTTATTAATTAGCTCTATCCAGACTTAACAAACAAGCAACTATTATTAAAGGCCAGCATGCCCCTAGGCATGCTGGCAAGAGGGACGGCCTATGGTGGGGGATTTAAGCCACCACCTTTCATGCTTGCCCTAGCAAAAAGGCACACCACTAATTTAAAAAATATAGTGGGGGACAAGGGAGGCCTCTTCTAACAATACTTTTGCCTCTCGAACCTACCCATTCCCTTGGCGAGGGGCTGTGTGCGTCACTAAAGTCCGAACCTTGTAAGCCCCGTCCTTTCGACGACGCGGGGGATCGGCGCTCTTGCCTGTCACCTGTTGCCTATCCCGAAGGAAGTTGAAATTATCATAACTTTATTGTTGGGTTTCACTATCGCTCTACCCAACCTACAATTTTAGCTGTGGCTTACCACTATGGTGAGGAAATCTTGAAATATTTAGAACAATTATAGAAATGATTGATCAATCTGGCTTTTGACTTTTAATTTTTGACTTACTTCCGCAAGAAGTGTTATGGTTTTTGTTGATTTGTGAGGAAAAGGTAAAATTATGGCTTCTTGGCGAGATAGCTTCAATAAATTTACAGGTAAAACTAGATTTGTTGTCTCTCGTTTATTCATTCACTTAGTAGGCTCAGAAGTAACCCCTTTATTAGGCATTTTGAATCGAGCTACTAGGGAGACAGTCGAATCAGAAGGTGATTTGGAAGTAGCGGGGGAAAAACTCGTTGAAGTTTGTCAAAGTCTTCTACAGTATAATACCTATTGGCAGTCTGCGGCTAATGAAGGAGACGTGATTTGGGATGAAGGAGAAGCAGGAGACTTTTTTGACGAACTATTTACAGATTCAGCCCAACGCTACCGGAGTTCTGGGGAACAAGATTATGAGGAAGATAACGCACCTTTAACTTTGTCTCCTACTGCTAACCTAGTAGTAATGATAACAGTTGCTTTTGAGGGAGAAATGCCAGACATTGAGAATGATTTGGCTAGCGTAGGTGCAATGACTCAAGCATTAAAAGCTTTGATTAATCTGCATTATCAAGAAAAACTCCGAGGTATTCAAATGCATTTTTCTCCAGCACGCTTGGGGGATGAGTTAAACAATGAACAGCTATTACTCAATTTTCCTGAACTGATTCCCCTATAACTAAAATCCTCTATCGTTGTAGTAAAATTCCGCCTTCAATAGTAGGGGAGTTGAGGAGCAGAAAATACAGAATTCAAGGTACAATAAAAATATAGAAAACCACAAAGCAAATTTATCCTTAATTTTCATCTATTTGCAAAGATAGGAGCCATCATAATATGTTGCGTAGATTGATCGTTTTATTGATGTGTTTGACATTGTGTTTCACTACCATTGCCTGTGGAAGTTCTAACACAACTTCAGATCAAAACTCAAATCCTAATATATCATCTAATCGAAATCAAAACCAAGTAACTCAAGGACAATATCTCATACAACAAGCTACCTATAATGATGCTAATGGCGCATATACTCTAATGTTGCTGAATACTCCTTCCGGCAAGCCACCAGTTTATAGCACTACAGATTTGCAAATGGCAAGTTTAACTGAGGCAGAAATTGAGGAAGGCAAAACCAGTTATGCTGAGATCAATGGTAATCAAGTTACTGTGCATCTGCAGCCAGACTTTAAAATTGAATATATACACAATGTAACTGAAACCCAAACTAATCCAGAAACAGGTAGACAAGAAACTGTGATTGTGCGCCGGGAATCTAACTTATGGGGACCTTTTGCGGGAGTAGTAGCAGGGCAAATAGTTGGTGGAGCAATAAGTAGTATGTTGTTCACGCCTCAATATTATGTGCCTCCAGTTTATCAAACAGGTACAGTAATGACTGGGTACGGTGGTTATGGTAGCAGCTATGACATGGCTGTGAACCGATATCAAGAACGTTATCAAGCTCCACCTCCTGCAGTGAAAAATCGTCAAACATTGCGTACTGCAGGGATAACTAACTCTACAAGGAGTAGTACAAATCGTCAACAGCAGCGAAATACAAATCATTCTACAGGCAGTGGTGTTGGTGCTAGTGATTTGCGTCGCTCTGATACAGCAAAACCTCGCCAACAACACCGTAGTTTTGGTAGTGGTGGGCTATCACCCTCTCGTCGCAGTGGCTTTGGCTCTAGACGACGCTGATAACTTCCACTCCTTTGCTCCCTTGGCAACAGGAAACAGGCAAAAGTAGATGAGAAAAGGGTTTGAGTTGCCCACTATATCTTTTAAATTAGCGGTGTGCTTTTCGCAATTTCTCGTTGCGGAGCGTTTCATGTGGCGAAGCGCAAAAACGCTCCGCAACGACATTAAAGGTGGCGCTTATTCCCCCCCACCACAGGCCGTCCCTCTTGCCTTGTTGCCTTGTTGCCTTGTTGCCTTTAGCAATTAACAATTATCAATTGTCAATTATCAATTATCAATTAATCAGCTGGGAAGATTTAACAGCAGATATTAATTTTCAACATCAACAATGTCAAGCCGAGCCTCTGAATGCTATGGCATTTGCTTATTCTCTAGGTCAATTATTACTGGAAACCAAAGCTTTATTTTCTCCTAGTCAATGGCAGGATTGGTTCAAAAATAATTGTCATTTCTCAGAAAGCTGTGCTGAGACTTACCAGGAAATAGCGAAAAGTTGGCCTAGTTTCCGGACAAAATTAGAAGCTTACAGGGAAGTGGATGTATCTACTATTGAAGATATGTCCGATATGCCACTTACTTTGTCTGAGTCAAAAGATAATTTTGAAGAAAATGTGGAGATAGAAGTTAAGGAAATTATTCCGTCATTAGACAATACTGATAATTTTACTACCTCTGCTCCTGATTCCAAACAATCTGAAAATGCAACAGTAATTGAATTTTATATTCCTGGAAAAGTAGTTCCTAAAGCACGTCCGCGAGTTACTACTCATGGCACTTACCTACCACCTCAATACCATGCTTGGAGAAATCAAGCAGAAGTAGAAATTTACCGTCAAGTTTCTGAATTTAATTTAGAGGTAAATTTCCCGATTCAAAAAGCAGCTATTTCCATCAATTTTTGCGGTCAACATCGTACTAATTCTGATTTAGATAATTTAGCAGGAGCTTGTCTTGATGCTTTAACACTAAATGGTGCAGGTGTGCTTCAGGACGATCGCTTGAGTTGTATTCCTAAGCTGACTATTGAATATATTCCTCATACTAAAGAAACAGGGGTTTGGATTAGTATTGAAATACTTCCCAGGGAATAATTAGACCGTTTCACGGCAGTTATGCATTCAAAAGTCAGGCCTGATTGAAAACTCAAAATAATATCAACTCGCTCCGTTCCAATCAAGAAGGAAGAAGGGTAAAAATCAAATAATAATCATATGTAAATTTTCCTTTTTTACTTTTTTCGTAGCCTGAGATATTAGGAATAAATCTCCTACAAAATTCCCAATTGGCAGTCTTAAATTTTAATTGCGCTTAAAGTACTCTTCAAATACTCTAGTTAAATTTAGTTTCTTCCTTTAACAATGAATCCTGACTCCCATCTTTGACAAAAGGTAAGATGACAATAAACTCTGTTCCGATTCCTTCCTGGCTGCTAAACGTAATTTTACCATTATATAAATCCATACATTTTTTCACAATTGACAATCCTAAACCAGTACCATGTATAGTACCTACATTATTGCCATGGTAAAAAGAATCAAATAACTTGAGTTGATTTTCTATAGGAATACCTATTCCCGAATCTGTGATGCGAAATATAATTAGATGTTTTTTGAAATAGTTCTAAATAAACTATACTTTCCTCCGGAGAATATTTAATAGCATTAGAAAGCAAATTAGTTAAGATTTGACGCAACAGGCGCTCATCCCATTGACTAGGATAATTATTATCTTGATAGTTAAATTTAATGATTAGACCATCTTGAGCAATGGCTTGAATATCTTCTACTATTTGCTGACAAAAACTAACTAAATTAATAGATGTTATATTTAATTTGTAGCGCTCATTTTCTGTATTATGAATCAATAGAACATCACTCACTAAACTTGTTAGATGTTTGATATTATCTTGAATTTTTTGAAAATGATGGATGCAACTGTTTTTCTTCACTCCATTGATGACGATAACGTTCTAACATATCAGTAGATCAAGAAATTGCCATCAATGGAGTCCGATATTCGTGAGAAATTGTGGAAATAATTCTACTTTTAAATTCACTAATTTCTTTTTCCTGAGCCAAAGCCTGTGCTAGCTCTTGCTTTAATTTCAATAATTATTCATTTATATTTTGTAGTTCCGCAGTTCTCAATAATACTTTTGCTTCTAATTCTTGATTTTGCTTTTGAATAAGTTTTTCTAGTTTTTTTTGATTAAGTTGATAGGCAACTCTGGTGGCCATAATTTATAGTAATAAAAAAGGTTTACTAATATAATCAATCCCACCAACTGCAAAGGCTTTGACTTTATCTATCTCATTATTTAAAGCACTGAGAAAAATTACTGGAATGTCAGAAGTCACTGGATTAGATTTTAATTGTTTACAAACTTCGTAACCATTTACTCCAGGCATCATTAGATCTAGTAAAATTAGTTCTGGTGGTTCAGCTTGAGCCACAGTTAGCGCTAATTTTCCTGTGATTGCTTTTCTAACATTATAGCCATGATTAATCAGCATAGAAGATAAAAGACGCAGATTATCTACTTGGTCATCAACAATCAAAATATATTCTGATTTTTGGTCATTTTTCATGCTTTTCATAAACTTCAAATACTTAGTTAAATCAATTATTTGGTCAAACTGAAAGTTATCAACTAATGCCAAATACGGTTATGATGCATGTATTTTTTTTCAAACCCTCTCTTAACCATTTTGCCTCTTGCCTCTTCCATGCATGCCTTCCCTCTTAATAAAATTCTTATCGTGCGCCGGATTTAGTATAAATTTGTTAAAGCTGCTGCAAAAATTGCATTTTTTTAGGAATTGGCTCGATTAAATCAAACATTTTTACTACATTAACAACTAATGTAGTTTGCTGAAGCAGATGATGCTTTCTCTAGATATCAGATGAGCTGTTGCCTAAAACTCCAAATATTTGTACCTCATTATCCTCAAAAGTGCTGTCAGCTCAAAACCAACTGCATTTAGGATTGTTATTAGTAGTAGATGACTTCCAAGTTTATCTTCTACCACTAGGATACAATAGGCTTCTTGATTTGGGGCTAAACTAATTATTTGTTTGCTGGAGAGATTAAGCTTCACTTGCTCCACAGGAGTATAGTTAACAACAATATTAAACTTAAAAATAATTCCATGACCTACTTTACTACTGACAGTAATATCACTTCGTAATAACTGTATAAATTCACAACTAATATCATGTTCAAATAGTTAGTTATAACAAAGCTTGCTCCCTACAACCATTGTTTTATCCTTCTATCCCCTCTTAGCCCCCTTGGAAAGGGGGAGATGAAAGCAAAGCATCTATATTCCTGATTGATTTATAATTATTCAAACGAACATAATACAATAGAAACCTACAGCGCTTTTCATATGGAGCAAGCACATCGTCAAAACTGAAACCCTTGTAAAGACTTTCCATAGAACGTCATTGATTGAGCATTGCTTGGATTTTGATTTCTGCCAGAGGTGATTCTTGAATTGCTCGTTGATAAAAAAATTAGCTTCTTGAGGTTTTTCTAAAAGTATAGCTGTATTACCTAAACTAATTAAAATTATGGAAATTTATTCTAGTTGTTGTAAATTTTCTGCTATGACTAGGCTAGATTCTAAAACTGTTTGAGATTCTTGTAACTGATTTATTCCTCGCAGTACATCACCTAAACTTTGCAATGCTTTTGTTTTAATTATCGTATCTGGCTACTCTTGTAAATTTTGTCTAGCTGTTGTTAATTGTTTCAATGCCTGAGAATATAAACCCAAAACTTGTCAAGCTTGAGCTTGATTAATACTACTGCGAGTGAATCCAATAAAATTGTCAAATTTTTTATATATTTGCCCAGATTCTTTCCAAGTATCTAAAGCTGACTCTGGTTTGCAAACAGATAATTCTAACTGACCTTTTACTTCTAGAACACTAGCTGTAATTTCTGCAGTTGTTTGATTATTTGGTATTTTTGCAATTAGGTTGAAACAATCATTAAGTGTTGCTTGTGAGTTTTCCCATTCTCCTAGCTGAAGATACACTAAGCCTAAATTTATTAAGGCTCTGATTTGACTATAATTATCTCCTTGAGCTGCATAATTATCAATAGCTGCTTCTAGCAGAAGTATACTTGCATAAAAATCTCCTTTCTCAAAAAAGTTTTTGTGCTTTGACTTCTAAAGTACTAGCTGATACTTGAGGTGCTTGAGTTAGTAATTCCCAATTTATTTGTTTTTTTTACTAGATTAGTATTCAGGTAAATTGCTTTAATTTGTTTGATTTTAATCCCCAAAACAATCGAGAATAAAAATAAGATAACGATGCAAATTTTGGGTATATTGAGCATCAGAAGAAATCTCCTGAATAATAATTGATATTATTTTTAGTTGAATACTTAATTAATTGCGTATAAAAAAATTGTGTTTGTAGTTGCGATGCGGCGCCATGATAATATATATAGCGTTTATTTATAAGTTTTATAAAAGACATGATATCAGGTGGGCAAAGAGCACCAAATTGATGCTCGTTCCAGATAACTTAATATTAGCCCACCCTACTACTACTGTTCTACCCCCCAACTCCCCTTTCCAAGGGAGGAGTAAAGCAAAGCACCTTCTGCTCCCCCTTATTAAATAAAAAGCACAACATCTGATTGAATCGTTATTTATTTACTAAGTATTTAACCGAATATGATATAACACTTAACAGTTATTAGTAGTTCCGGTAATGGCTTAAAGTCGTTAAAAACAAATAATTCTCCTGCTACCTAACTAATCACTGATGACTGATCATGAGGGCGAAAGCCCAACTACGAACAGAAAGATTCAAAAAGCTTTATACCTAACATAAAAATATATACCGTCTTCCTGTAATGAATCTTCATTTGTATCCAGATCAACAACTAAAGGAATTCCCCAATCTAATTGAGCATAAAAACGAGTTCCTACTTGGAATCTTAAACCTACACCGATAGAAGATAAACTATCCTCAATTAATTCAACTTCATTACTATTCCAAACAGTACCAAAATCAACAAAGGGAGTTAATTGTAAAGTAGCATCCCAGTTTCTTAACCGCACAATCGGAAACCGAATTTCACTGGAAACAAACACACCATTATCAGCAAGTAAAGCATCCTGACGATATCCTCGCACGGTTAACCCACCACCTAAACTAAACTGTTCTTGAGGAAACAAACTTCTGGGGGCTAATTGAATATCTAATCTAATTTAAAAAACTGTTTATGGTGCTAATAAACGTAAATATTGTGCTTGCCATCGCCAGGAAAAATATCTGCCATCTGGAGCTTAATTATTAACAGTAGCATCAAAAATATTTATCCCTAGAAAAAATTATGACCGTGCCACAAATACTTCATTGGTACTTCTAGAAGCATATTCCTGAAAAAAACGAACTGAATAAATTTTTATTTCCCCGTCATCATCTGCACCTACAGAGCCTGGAAAAGGTTCATCTAAAAGAGTAGTTCTTGATTCTTTTACAGAGCCGGTTAAACCTAAAGCAATTTCTGTACTGGGAGTTTGATAAATAGGTTGGCGGAAACTCACTTCATAAGTGCGAGAATTTGTGTCAATATCAAGTTCATCAAATGGCTCTTCAATAATTTCACTCCGGGTGCGACGATGGCGTAAACTAATAGTCCCATTTTTAGCATTAATTGGGACAGTATAACTCCAGTCATCAAGAGTATTACTGCCTTCTGTATTATAGTAAGTAACGTTAAGGCGATCGCCTAACCCAGTCAAATTATTATGAGAAAGTTGCACTTGACGACGCACAGTACCTACACTAGGAGAACGTAAATTATCCACAGAAAGTTCAGCAAAAAGGCAGGTACTTCTTTAACTTCTATTTCTAATCTGCTCAAACCAGGGCGGGAACCTGCTGTTAAATTAGCAGATAATCTTTCAATCAAAGGGTTAAGTTGTAGTAACTGTAAATATCGAAACACCTGATTTTGATTTAAAGGTGCTTCAATCTCGGATTCAATTCAACTGCGAATATAATCAGAATTAAGTCGTTTCAATCCAGAAA
>JAJEAQ010000224.1 GCA_022822685.1 Trichodesmium sp. jk18x7bins.61 | reverse complement strand
TGATGTAGAAGCAGAGGTAAAAACTCCTATTGAGACAACCGTTCAAGAATCAGTAACAGCAAAATCACAGAAAAATCAAACCCAAACAAAACAAGAAATAAATCCTATCCTAGGAAGTTCTGAGCAAGTGATGAGAAGTGTCACTCAAGCTCCTAGGATGGCATCAGTAAATGATTGGGCAGAAATTGAAACTCAGGCACCAGCCTTAACTAATCCTCAAAAACGTGCCAATCGGCCAATTAGACTTCCAGGTATATCTAACCGAAGTATAGTCCCAACCATTCAACGTCCACCTACTTTTGGAGATACTTCAACACAGAAACACTCTGCTCAGATTATGACAGGTCTCAATCAAACTTCAAGCATCAATACTGTACCTAACTTAGCCAGAGTAGAAAATCAGAAACAGTCATCTCACAATACTAACTTTACTGTTGCTCAAACAGCTAATGAAAGTTTTCCCCCACCAGTGCCAAATGGAACTTTGCAAACAAATCCTCCCTCTCAAATAGAACCAAATTCTAACCCGCTAAACTTTCCTACTACCCCAGAGGAAGTACAGATACAAGAAACAATACCAATTACTCTAGAGCAAGCTGTTGATATAGCCCGACGGAATAATCCAGAAGTACAAATTGCTCAACTAGAAGTCGAAAGGAGTATCGCTGCTATGCGAGAAGCTCAAGCCGATTTGTGGCCTAGTCTCACCTTTCAATCAACCCTAGAAAGAACTGAAAATGCTTCTAGTGATTTGCAAGTCAGGGCTCAACAACGAGTAGCAGACGTAACAGGATCACCATTTGTAAATACAGATACTCAAAACTTCCCTACCACAACTTTTAATAATGTATTTCAATTTGACTATGATACTGGTCTTGGTGGCGCTCGTTCGGCCAGGATTGGAGTCGCTAGGGAACAAAAGCGCTTAGTAGAGTTGGATTTGGAAAGAATTACAGAAGAATTGCGCTTTAATGTCTCTGATGATTACTATAATTTACAGGAAGCAGATGGACGAGTCAGAATTGGGGAAGCTGCTGTGGCGAATGCCAGAAAGAGTTTAGAAGATGCAGAAGCTTTAGAAAGAGCTGGAGTCGGAACTAGATTTGATGTATTGCAATCTCAGGTAACTCTGTCAAACGAACAACAAAACCTCACAAATGCACTTAGAGATCAACGTACTGCCCAACGGCGCTTGGCGGAAAGATTGAGTGTGAGTGAGTTAATCAATTTGACGGCTGCTGATCCCATTGAGCCAGCAGGATCTTGGCTTTTATCTTTAGATGAAACAATTGTGGCTGCTTTTAAGAATAGAGCTGAGTTAGAGCAACAGTTGGTACAAAGAGATTTAAGTGATGAGCAGCGAAAACTAGCTCTGTCAGCAGTCAGACCAAACATGAACTTCTTTGCTACTTACAGTGTTTTAGGATTAACCACCGATGATACGAATTGGCGAGCAGCGAGAGGTTGGGCTGATGGTAGTACAGTAGGATTCCAGTTGCTCTGGAATTTCTTTGATGGTGGTGGAGCTAAGGCGGCGGCCAGACAAAGTATAATAGATCAGGAAATTGCAGCAACTAGGTTTGAACAACTTAGAAATCAGGTTCGTCGCGAAGTTGAAGAAGCTTTTTTTGGCTTGGAAGCGAGTTTTGAAAATATTGCTACTGCTGAGTTAGGTGTAGAACAAGCTAAAGAAGCTTTACGTTTAGCGCGACTTAGATTTCAAGCAGGTGTCGGAACTCAGTTAGAAGTGATTCAGCAGGAAACAGATTTGACCACGGCTGAAAATAATTTGTTAACTGCGATTATTGACTATAACCGTGCTCTGTCTGAACTACAACGAGCTGTTAGTAATTTTCCTGGTGGGGACTTATCAGATACTCCTTGATTTTAATTACCGAGCCAAAAAATCTTGGTTTATAGTTGGGATACCACCCCCCCATTATGGCTGGCTGAATAAAAGTAAAATATAGTCTGGATAAAGATTTTAAGCCTATGTTTGCTAAACAAGCGCAATTAGATAACGTCTAAATTATTGAAACCTTTGCACTTTTGTCAGCGATCACTAGGTAAGTCTAGGGAACTAAGCCACAACTTACCTTTTTTAAAGCTCTGTAGCCTCTAGGTAGGCTCTATAGACTTTTTCAGCCAGCCCTATTAAAACAATTAACTGATGACTGCTCAAAACTATCTGGCTCAAGCTCAACTACAAACTTGTTAACATTTTTTTATAATTGTGAATCTCAATATAAATTAATAATTGACCATGGCCAATATCAAGTGGGAATCAGAAAATCAGGAAGTAATTGCTGCTGATGGAGCCAATTTAAGACTCAAAGCACTAGAAAACCGTATAGCTCTTTATACCTTTACAGGCAAAATGATGAATTGTGGAGGCTATGGACAGTGTGGCACTTGTATTGTATAAATTGTTGCAGATATGGAAAATCTTTCACTACGCACTCAAGTAGAAGAACAAAAGTTGAAGAAAAAACCCGACACATATAGATTAGCTTGTCAGACCATAGCTAATGGCCCCGTGACTGTCAAAACCAAACCAAAGCGCAAATAATGGTATTCTTGGTTTGTGCTATTTTAACTCAAGGTGGGTAATTATGGAAGTTAATGACTTAGGGTTTGTGGCAACCATTTTTTTCATATTGGTTCCTGCAGTTTTCCTAATCATTTTGTACATTCGGACTGGTAAAAGCGAAAGCTAAAAATTTAACAGTTGATAACGGAAAGTAGGAGGGAATGTTTTAGATGATGCTCCTACTATTAGCTTTTTTGTTAAAAGTTACTTTAGCGAACTAATAATACAGGACAGTTAGAATAAACCCGCACATAGTCTGATAAAGAATTTCCTAGTAGTTTATCTATATCTACAAGATTTTTAGCGCTCGACGGACGGCGATCAGGCGAACCTAAAATTAAGAGATCCACATTCAACTCTTGAGAGATTTTACAAATTTATGGACCAGGCTTACCACTAGCCGCTACACAACGATATTTAATACCTAGTTTTTTCGCTTCTGCTGCAGCTTCGGCTAAAACGGGATCTTTTTCCCCATCTGATGTGTAATCTTGACTTGATTTTCCACTGACATCCTTCCGAACATGACTCAAGATTAATTGTTTTGTGGGAATTTGATTCACTAAGGAAATGCCCAACTTGAGAGAATTTTTTCCTTCTTCTGACGGGTCTATAGCCACCATCACAGTTCTAACTTTTTTGACATAGACATCGTCTTTCACCAATAGCATTGGATGAGAAGTTAACTGGAAAACATATTGACTAACTGAGTTTTCCAGAATAGCTTGTAGCTTGCCCAATCCTCGGGAACCCATAATAATTAGATCAGATTTTTCTTCATCAGCCACTTGACAAACAATATCTTTAGGAGCTCCTTGTTTTAGTCGCGGATTAACCTTTGTCGGTTCTACTTTTAAAGACTCGACAGCCCAGAATTTTCCCACCTGCTTCTAACTTGGCAGACATACCCTCTGCGCTGGCTAGAGGGGTTACAACATGTAATACAGTTACAGATGCTTGTTGGAAATAGGGGATGTCCATCAACATATTAAACATCTGCTCACATAATCCTCGACGAGCAACTGCTACCAAAATTTTGTTGATCATATTTCAATTGAGTAAATCAGCAAATAATAGCCTTCAAAAATAGCATAAATCTCTTCAAGTAATGATAACTTTGATAAATGTAGCGTTTTAGCAATTTTTGTCAAGTGGCCTCATCAGAAGAATCTCAACCTCAGTTATCTACAAGTGCAATTCAAAATCAGTCTACTCCAAAATCAGAAGCCTGGTTTGAATATGTTGTGCGGGTGCATCCTCACCACACTGACTATGCTGGTATTGTTTGGCATGGTACTTATATTTCCTGGATGGAAGAAGCCAGGATAGAAAGTCTGCGTTCTATCGGTATTGAATTTGCTGACTTGGTTGACCTCGGCTACGATTTACCTGTAGTGGAGCTTTCTGTGCGTTACCACAAATCGGTTAAATTGGGAATGGAGGTTGTGATTAAGACGCGCATGGCAAATACTGAAGGAGTCAGGCTAGAGTGGGACTACCAAATTCAATCTTTGGATGGCAAGGAATTATATGTTACTGCCAAGGTGACATTAGTGACTATTGACAGAGAAAAAGGTAAAATTATGCGCCGTTTACCTCCCGCAGTAAAAACTGCTTTGATAAAGTTTTCCCACTCCTATAGTTGATTTAATATGATCTTCAGAACACTTGCATCATAGCCATCTGAGCCTACAAAAGTCCTCTGGAGAGGACTCAGTTTAATCGCAAACTGTTATAATTTGAGACTGAACTGCAAATAATTCTTGAATCCCTGCTTCTGCTAAATCTAAAATTTGATTAAGTTGAGTACGACTAAAGCTGCCTGTTTCTGCAGTGCCCTGCACTTCAATCAAGGCAGCTTGATCATTCATCACCACATTAAAATCTATTTCTGCTGCTACATCTTCAGCGTAATTCAAATCTAAAAATGGCTCCCCCTCTAATAATCCTACCGATACAGCAGCAACTTGATGTAGGATTGGCGATCGCTCCAACTCTCCCTGCTGCACTAACTTAGCGATCGCATGAGCAACCGCCACAAATCCTCCAGTAATAGAAGTAGTGCGAGTACCTGCGTCTGCCTGCAAAACGTCAACATCTACCATTATGGTGCGTTCCCCTAATAACTCCAGACCTAGACATGCTCTCAAACTACGTCCGATCAACCTTTGAATTTCTTGAGTTCGTCCAGATAGTTTCATAAATTCTCTTGGTTGGCGTTGAGGAGTTGCACCAGGTAACATTCTATATTCTGCAGTTAACCAACCTTGACCTGTATTTGCCAAAAATTTAGGTACTCCTTCTTGAATGGTGACACTGCAAAGCACCTTTGTCTCACCACACTTAGTTAAAACCGAACTTGTGGCAAATTTAGTATAATCCAATTCAAAACTAATAGGGCGTAATTGGTTTGGTTGTCTACCATCAGGACGTTGCCAAGACATAAGTTATTATTTTAATTAATTAATCATAGATTTGTCGCTAAATAGATGAACAAAATCGCTCAAACCTAGACCGAGCATTCATTTCAAGCTTTTTGATGCATAAATAGCTATAAGCTTTACAGACTCAGGGTTTTCGCCTTTTTTTCTGTTATAAAGCGACAAGTCTAATATACTACTCAAAAGTAAGTTGCTGTAATATTTGCTGCTGAACTTGAGTTACTTCTTTTGCTCCATCAATAGTGAGTAATCTCTGACGATACTCGTAATATTCTAAAATTGGAATCGTACGTTCATAGAATAACTCTATTCTCCGCTGGACAATTTTTGGGTCATCATCAGCACGCGATCGCTGAAAACATCGATTCATAGATACTTCTTCAGATACCTGTAGATAAATTGCCCAGTCTAGTTTTTGTCCTAAATCATCTAGTAAAAAATCTAGCTCCTCTGCTTGAAAAGCTGTTCTAGGATAACCTTCCATTAACCAGCCCCGGTTCACATCAGACTCTAAAAGTCGTTGACGAACAAACTGGATCATGGTCTGATCTGGCACTAATTCCCCTTTTTCTACATAAGGGTGTGCTACTTGGCCTAATGTTGTTTGGGCAGCGATCGCCTCTCTCAGGAGGTCTCCAATAGAAATCAAAGGAATTTGTTGATGATGACACAATCTTTGTGCTTGAGTGCCTTTCCCCGCACCTGGACCACCTAAAATTATGAGTTTTTTCATTAGATAACGTTAAATAAGAGTAAAACGTAGTATTTTATGATTAAACAAAAATTACACTAAAGGTGTAATCACTACTATCGCTGTCAATGACCCCACCGCCTAACGGTGGGGGCTTGTAAAGATCAGGTGACAAGCTTAAGCATTGTCTACCGATCGAGATTCGCCCGTGGTAAAAACTGCCGAGTATTTCACGCTTCTTGGTCTATCTTCAAACCTATTTATCTAGGTGTTGGCAGAAAGGACATCTTTGTAGAATTGGCGGTAAGGGACTTATAACTTGACAATCAAGGATGAACTCCATGATTCGTGTTTTCAGACAAAATTAAACGCCCGCAATTCCTCCCCACCGTGTAGACGAGTGTCGTAGACACGAAGGAGAATCGTAAGGAGGGGAAGTTGATATATAAACCTAAATTGATTGACCAGAATACAATGCCCATCTATTTTGACCTCTACATTAGACATATATATAGTGTAAAATTTAGAGTATAATCAAGAAAAACACTATATATTGTAAAATCAGCTTTTTTCTTAGGCACTTGGGCAAGCTTTTAGTCCAACTTGCAAGATAGTAAAATTAGTATTATTTCTCAAAAGACATTTCCCAAATTTAATTTGCATAATGGTTGCACAACTACAAACCCCATCCTTAAATATTCCTAGTGACTTACCTTATACTGTCCCTGGTCTAGTGCAGGTGTTCACAAGTAAACATCGCAATTTTTTTACTGATGTCATGGCTCAAGCTTTACGGATAGCTGGCCAAGGTACTCCTGTGTTGATTGTACAATTTCTCAGGGGAGGAATCAACCAGGGTCATGAGCATGCAGTGCAACTAGGGAAAAATCTGGATTGGCTCCGCTGTGGTTTTCCTGGTTGTATTGATACACCAGATATAGATGAAAGTCATAAAAACTCACTGCTAGACTTGTGGAGCTATACTAGAGCAGTTGTATATGAAGGAAAATATTCTTTAGTAGTTCTTGATGAACTAAGTTTAGCTATTAATTTTGGCTTAATTCATGAGAATGATGTATTAGATTTTCTGGAAAAGCGTCCTGATTATGCAGATGTAATTTTTACAGGGCCTAACATGCCAGAAGCTATTTTGGACATGGCAGACCAAATTACCGAAATTCGTCGCAGCCATAGACCTTGAAATACTCCCAACGCTTTGAGATTGCGACAATGGGGGATTCTTTAACTGATAAAACCCCGCCCGTAAGGGCGGGGTTTTGATTGTGATTTTGACTCTAGGTGATGCCCTCTTCCTGTGTAAATAGCAATCCTATTTTTTGAATTAGGAGTGCACAATTATAATTACGGTCTAGCTCTTGTCAAAATTTGTCAGGGGATACTTTGCTTTAGGTTTCCGCTTTCAAAGGGAATTCTCCCTAGCTCCCCTTTCCAAGGGGAGCTAGGGGGATAAAGCCGAGATTCTAGGGATCGAAGTTTTTTATAACTAATTATCCGAAATTGTCAAGCAAAGCGATCGCTCTACTTTTTCTCCATTAATTCCTGACTACTTTTAATCATATTAATAAAATCACCTCTATAGCCTTCTAAATCCAATCCTTTTGACTCGCTTGCTAAGTTCAAAACTTCATCTAAACTAGCATCACTTTATATTCAGAATCTCGTAAAATCATCCCATATTCAGCTACAGCCGCCGCAAATTTAAAGTCATCTGAAGCATTTTCTAATTTAACTCCCCGATCAACTATTTGCTGTTGAATTAACTGAGAAGTTTGACCCATCGGTTCTTTATAACGCAACTTTACTAACATTGATTCATCACTACTATAAGCTGTCGGTTCAACCTGATTATCTTGATATCTCAACTGATCAACTTCTGGCAAATTTACATCACTTTCTACCCCGACTGGAATAATTTCATAAAGTGCAGTTACTGAATGTCCTGCACCTAACTCTCCAGCATCTTTTGTATCATCATTAAAATCTTGGGAACGTAACAGTCGATTTTCATAATCAATTAAACGATAAGCTTGCACTTTTTCTGGATTAAACTCTACTTGAATTTTGACATCTTTAGCAATAGTTAGTAAAGTTCCACCCATCTCTGTCACCAGAACTTTTTTCGCTTCTAAAAGACTATCAATATAAGCATAGTTGCCATTACCTTTATCAGCTAATTGTTCCATTTTTGCATCTTTGAAGTTGCCAGTACCAAAGCCCAGTACTGTAAAAAAAATTCCTTCATCCAGATAATTTTCAATCATTCTGACTAATTCAGAATCACTAGAAACTCCAACGTTAAAATCTCCATCCGTAGCCAGAATAACTAAGTTATTTCCTGATGGTTGATAAAACCTTTTTGCTAAATCATAAGCAAGTTTAATTCCTGCACCTCCGGCAGTTGATCCCCCAGCTTCCAAGTTGTCAATTGCTCCTAAAATTTTCTCCTTTTCATTACCTGTAGTTGGTGGTAAAACTACCCCCGCTGCTCCTGCATAAACTACTATGGATACAGTGTCTTTTTCTGTTAATTGATCTACTAATAACTGAAAACCTGATTTAATTATTGGTGGTTTATTCGGTGCGTTCATCGATCCAGAAACATCTAAGAAAAAGACTAAACTACTTGCAGGTAAATTTTCTGTAACTATATCTTTACCTTGAATACCAACATGAACTAATTTATGTTGAGGATTCCAAGGAGAATCAGAGATTTCTGTAGTGATAGAAAAGGGATTATTTGCTTCTGGTTGGGGATAATCATAAGTAAAGTAATTTATTAATTCTTCTATTCTAACAGCATCTTTTGGTGGCATTCTACCTTCAGTAATAAAGCGACGTAAATTACTATAATATGCTATATCTACATCAATAAAAAATGTAGAGAGAGGATTTTTTTTGACTACTTTAAAAGGGTTGTCATCGGTTATATTCTTCTGTATTAGATGATAGTGGTTCTCTAGTAGAATCTGCTGAATTAGACTGTGGGGCTGAACCTGGAACATTTTCTAGGAGTGCCATATCTCCTGATGCTTGTCTGGCAGGTGATCCTCTAGTAGCACCCTGAGAATAATTTGAGGGGGGTGGTGGAGGTGGATTTTGAGGTGCTGAAGGTGGGAGTATCTGTGATGATGTCTCAACTTTTTGTTCACTTTCTATTTCCATTGTTGATTCTGATTGACTACCACAACCTATTAACATTAATAAACTCAAAAAACAGACTAATAATTTGATTTTTTCAGGCTGGGTAATGCTGAGATTTTTTTTGTTCATAGCATCTCCTTTGATATTAATTAGACCTCTAGGAAATCAGTTGGCGTCAACTACAAAAAAGCGCTCTCTTTCCGGAATATAATAAATTTATCCTTGAGCTATGATTATATGTATAATTATAGCCTGACGACCAACTCAAACTATGTCACAAAAAAAATCTCTCAAGAATTAACATAAATCTTGGCTTTGAATCAGAATATGGAACATAAAATATACCTGAGTGCAAATATATAAATCGTTTTGCCTAGATACTTAAGCTGTCTAATTCACTAGCAAAAAATCTGCAAAAAAATTTTTCTTTCCGCCATTAAGTGGGCATGATATAACATCTAAATAACTTGATTTTTTGAGAATTTCCCAATCAGCAATTTTAGTAAAACTCTATGATTTATGCTGCCTGTTAAGGTTGAGGAGATTTAATAAGAGAGGTAGGATGAAGTAAAGATTCTGCAGCTTTTTGAGCAATTTTTTCTGAGACGAAAATTTGCTTGATAGTAACTAAACCATCTTTGATAAATAAATCTCTTAAAGCTGCCTTTTCTCTACTATTGAAAATTGTTTCATAAAAAACTTCTTTAATGCCAGCAGAAATAATTAATTTCAAACAAGAAATACAAGGTTCTAAGGTGACATAAATAACTGCTCCACTGGTAGAAATGCCATGTTTAGCGGCTTGAGCGATCGCATTAGCTTCCGCATGAACGGCACGGGATGGTAAAATCCGACTAGCATCACAACTACTTAAGTCAGGATAACAAAAACCTTGACTCGTACAATGAACAGAACCTGATGGAGAACCATTATAACCAGTTGCTAAAACCTGTCGATTTTTTACTATTACTGCACCTACAGGAAAGGCTAAACAAGTTGAGCGAGTAGCTG
>JAJEAQ010000442.1 GCA_022822685.1 Trichodesmium sp. jk18x7bins.61 | reverse complement strand
TAATCTCTCCAATATCAACTCCCCATTAACTCCAGTGCGCCTATACGCTTTAGCTCTGATTGAGTCCTGGTGCCAGCTTCACTCTAAGATTCCGGGTATGGTTTCTTTCGGTGTGGCCAGATAGGGATTCACGCCTTCCTTAGCGGGTAGGACTTTCACCTACATTCTTAACTCAGTTATCCGCTCTGTATGGGTTACAGAGGCTGGACTCTAGCCATACGTCCCTAGTTGCTAGGGGTTCCTGCTAGAAACGAACCGCACATCCCCATAGAATTATCTGCTGACTTAGAGTGGGCAGAAAAGAAAGTAGATAACTTTCTCGATCTTAATGCTGAAGCAGTTCTCGATCCAACAATTAACCTTGAAAATACCCAGCTTGAAGTTGTTTCTGAACCAACTTCTACTACTAATTTTGATCAAAAAATTATCCCAAAAAACATTTTCATCACTGGAGTCACAGGATTTGTGGGTATACCCCTCTTACATGAACTCCTGAATCAAACTCAAGCTACTATTTACTATCTAGTTCGTGCATCAGGTGCAAATGAGGCTCAAAATAAGCTTGATAATCAAATCAAAAAAAGCATCAACTTTCACTAGAGCAACACCTTAACAGAGTCATTCCAGTTTGTGGAGACTTATCTCAAGCTAATCTAGGTTTATCCTGCAAAGACTTTCGTCAAATTTCTGAGCAGGCAGATACTATTTATCATCTTGGAGCTTTAGTCCATCACATCTACTCATATAAGCAGCTCAAGACTATAAATGTTCTAGGTACTCAAGAGGTATTACGATTAGCAAGTACAGCCAAACTTAAACCTGTTTACTTCATGTCAACACTGGGCTTATTTGGTTCAAACGATTGTGTTGATGAGTTTACTCCCCTCGAGCAAATTAAATGGGAGAATTCAATGGGTTATACTCAAAGCAAGTGGGTTGCAGAAAAGTTATTAAACATAGCCAGTACTAGAGGTATCCCTAGCGTGTGTTTCAGAGCAGGACTTATTCTGGGTAATAGTCAAACTGGAGTTATGAATACCCAAGATCAGTTTTCCATATTTTTGAGAAGTATTATTGAAATGGGTAAAGCACCTGATCAAATACCTCTATTAAACTATATTTCACCTCCAGTGGATTATATACGTAAAGCAATAGTTACTCTGTCTCTGGGAAAAGAGTCTTTCGGCAACACATACCATTTTATTTATCCACCTATTCCATGGGTGAAAATATTAAGCTCTGTCCAGGATTTTGGCTATCCGATGCAAGTAATTAATCTAGGAGAATGGCTAAATCAAATTGATGAAAATCCTGTATCAACTGATTCACAGCCGTTAGCAAATCTGCAATTGCTTTATCAAAATGCCCGACAGGAAATATTAACATTAACACAAAAACCACCACAGATTAGTTGTCAGTTTACCTTAGATACTTTAACAAATAATGGTGCGATCTTTCCATCATTTGATATAGAGTTGATGCATAAATATTTGCGTTATCTAGTTAGTGTAGGCCTCTTAAAAAAGAATTAATAGAAAGCCTAACATCCTCGATTTCCCCCTTTCCAAGAAAGGTTAGGGGGTTTATTTAATTGGCTCTATAATAACTGCTTAATCTGTATTTTTACGGTAGTTAAATAAATAAGATCAACCTTACTATGTTAATAGAGAAAAACTCAAATTTTCAGTGAAAAAGTAATATTATTTGGAGTTGAAAAATAATGTCCGATGACTCTCAACGTAACTCTGCCGTTAATCCAGTAGCTACAAGCAAAGTTTACCATGCCCAATTTCAAGATTTATCTTCCAGTGCGAGGCAAAAATGCTATGGAGGGGGAGTACAGGGGAATCACGGAGAACACCCACTCAAGCTCAAGAAATGTTTGAGAAAGTACCATCATCTCAACGCGCGAGTACTAATACTCAAGATGCTGCTATAAATGCTGACAAATATTTCTCTGATAAAGACGCCAATCACATTAAAGCACATAGCAAAGGTGATTCAAATGAGCCGAGTAATATAAAGTGGGAAAATGCCAAAGACAATAGGGCACGGGGCAATGAAGATATGACTTGGACTGAAAAAGCTAAAATCGATACAAAATGGCACTTTGACAACCTGACGGGTGGGATGAAAGCTGGAGTCAAAGCAACACCTATGGGAGCAATTATTGGTGTAATAAATAACTACTGCCCCTTTTTCTCTGTTAATCAATGGTTTGCGGGTGGTGCGTGAAGAAATATTCGAAAGTGAAGCAATTTGGGAAACGGTGAAGGAGACAGCAACTGGGGGCGGTTGGTGCTGCCTCTACTTTTATTATTACTACAGTTGCTTCTGCTTGCCCACCTATTGGAATAGCTTTGACTGCTGCTTCGCCCCTCTTGTTAACGGTGGGTGTGACAGGTATGGTTTATGAGTTTTTCCATATTTTGAATAGTCATAAGCAAGCGGTTAAGGAATATTATCAATCTTTGACTAGGCAAGAGTTACAGCGTTTGCAAGCAATAGAAGATAAATTGATTTATCAGCACCACAGAAATCTGGATTTTTTGGTAGAAGCCGAAACAGTAAATGAACAGATAAAAAATCGACCTTGCGAGCCAGGAATAGAGGGGGGCGATGAAGCGGTATTTAGAATCAGTGGCGATCGCTAAATCATTGAGAGCTATGCTAAGTAATTATAAACAATTACCGGGTAATTCTCAGCAAGGGTTTTTACCTTCAAATCGTTAGATTATTCACAGGATAGGAAGTGAAAATTTAGCTGACTCCACTTAGTTATAAATAATTTTTTCAGGAGTTAATTATGGCTTTGCTTTTTATTATTGGTGGGATAGCAGTGAGAGGAGTTGTAGGAGCTTTTACTGCTCATGCAGCAGGTAAAAAAGAAAGATAGAGAGGAATCAAAATCTCACAAAAAAATTGCCAATTAATTACCTTAAAAATATGCAGCATTGGAGAGAAGATATTATGAATTAGCAGATCAAAACAAAAATACAATTAAGAAGTTAACCAAACAAAAAGCATTAGATGAAGTTGACAAAGACTGTTGGCGTTTGACTTTAATACTACAGTAAAATCTCATATTACTAATGCAGGCAATTGATAGGGAACCATCAACAGAAACTTTAAATAGTTTTCGATAAGCAGTTGATTGATATTACTAATAATATTTTGTATCAACTCAATGAAGACTTAGTAGTTATTTCTATTGATTATTGGAATCCCAATTTAAGCCAGGCTCAAGAACGAGAATATTTAGGGGATTTTGGGCAATCGAAGCAAGTATTTGAGGAACCAATTCATTCTGGTTTCTCAAAACAATCTTTCTCTAGTCAAAGTCAGGAGAAATTTCCTAGGAACTACAATAAAAGAAATGTATATTATCAATAATTTAAACAGACTTATAGCAAAATTTCTGAGACGGGAAAGCTACTATTAAAATATCTGCAAGAATTAAGAGATAGTCAGCGTAGTGAAGGAGATTATACCCATAAATTACAGGGGATTGAAAATGATGTTATTGCAGTTATCAATACTTTAAAAAATCAAGAATACATAAACGAAAACCAAAAATAGGAATTAAAAATATTGTTGACAATTCGGCCTGGCATTTTCTGAATGATGTTTTGATAATTGAGTCAGTTGCTCAGACTATAAAAAAACTCTAAATGTAGAAATCAGAAGTTTTAAAAATCAATTGGAAGAACTTCATAAAAAAGTCAATAAGTACAGAACAACTGAAATAATTTATTGAGCGATCGCTAAATCTTAGAGACTGTTTATCAAGTAAATATTAAGAGGGCAAGACTGCTGAATTTTGGTGGGTTATGGCGGAAACTAAAATCTCGGTAAGAATCAAGAGATATTCCCGCCTAATCCACCCTACACAAGAGGTTAACTTGACTGAATTTACAAATAATCTCTTAGCTTTCAGCTTTCTAACCGGGCTAGAGCCTAACTACAAATAAAGACTTTTTTCTAACTAATTATCTAAACATTATATTACTCAATAATTATCAGATAACTATTTAATAGGCTGATTTTGAAAAGTGATTGATTGAGCGAGCACTAATACTATTTCTCGAACAGTAGTGCAACTAAATACCTCCTCCTCCTTTCAAAAG
>JAJEAQ010000294.1 GCA_022822685.1 Trichodesmium sp. jk18x7bins.61 | reverse complement strand
ATATGTTTCATGTAGCTTTAGCTAAAACAAATAGCCAAAGAACAAAAATGGAAATGCCCTATTTGTGGAGATAGCCTATTCAATTCTGAAGAAATCGAGACTCACCATATAGAACCTGTGAAAGACGGTGGAAGTGACGACGCTGAAAACCTAATTCATTTGCACAGAGCGTGCCATATTCATGTCGGCGACAGGCTCAACCTGACCCGCCGCCGCCTATGCGATCGCTGGTTATATTCTTGTACAGCCTAAAATCTTCGGCAAACAGTGGGGTGGTGGTAAAATCTACCGTTAAAATTCTTTTTCCTGGAACTTAATCTCCCGCCCAATCCTATTTAAGGATATTGGCTATTATACCCATTTCATGCTCAGGAGGTTAAGTAGCAAAAATCATTACTTGTTTAGCACTACCTAAATCTTTGACAAGAGACTTAGGAGGGCAGTAGGTTAAACCTTCTGCCCTCCTAAGTCTCTTGACTAGGCGTTGCACAATAGAAAATGATGTTATGGAATCTGCTGATGAATTGTGCTTATTTTCAGCAAAGTAAATGCTCAAAAATAGCCATGTCAGGGAAATAATCATTCGCAACTGTGCAACACCCTTGACTCTATCCCAATGAAAACTCTGATAAATTTATTATGTATATACTGATTCGTTTTATACTAATAATATTGATTATTTTTCAATTCATAATTTTTAAGACTCCATCAGCTCAAGCTGCTGTAGACTCTTATGTAAAAAGATATTTAAAAGCAGAATAACCAGTATAAATCCAACTCAATGAACAAGGTGAAACTATGAAATTTTCTGCTGAAGATTTATCTCAAGGCAAACATAAATTTGCTAAGAATTGCCTTAACTGTCATGTAGGAGGAGCAAATTTAGTTAACTCCTCAGTATCTCTATCCTTAAAAAACTTAGAAGGAGCAACACCACCACGAGATAACTTAAAAAATTTAGTTGCTTTCTTTAGAAATCCTATGGTTTATGATGGCAGTGATTATACATATATGTGTCGTCAACTCACTGAAAACTGGATGTCTCAGGAAGAAGTAGAAAAGATGGGTGCATTTATTTTGAGAGCTGCACAAAAAGCTCCGGCTTGGGGAGGGGTAGCAGGTATTGAAAAGTAACCAAACCATTTATCCCCATCCTCAAAGCATTAGAATCGATAATTTAACCTGTTACTACTTATACTTTAGATGCTGTTGCTTCAATCCTTGCTCTAGGAGAATCGCCGATCTGTGGTCCGGACATATCCACAAAATCATCCAATGGTTGCAATGGAAACTCTACAGGAATTTCCGCTCCATTCACCACAACACCTAAAAGCTTAGGAACATATTTAGTAGAGTCCTCTTCCTCATCACTGGTTAATTGCTCAATAACTTCTGCCAACATACCTGATACAGTGTAATGTGGCCGAGTGACAATAATCATGCCATCAGTATAGGGTTCTAGCATCAAGGCATCATTGTTCTGAGTCACGCAAGGAGAGTCCAGTATAACAAAGTCAAAACGATGTCGGCAGTCTGCAAGTAGTCTTTGCATTTCACTAGATTCCAGGATACCACCTGGTTGGGGTATTAGGCCAGGACTAGGTATGACATATAGATTTTCTACTTCTGGTACCTGTTGAATACAATCACCGATATCGCTATAATAGCGAAGAGGTTCAAGAGAGCTATGGGGATGAGGAACAATTTTGAGAGATTGAACTTTTGAAGGAGATCTTAAATCTGCTTCAATGAGTACTGTTCGCTTACCTGATCGTGCAGCAGCGATCGCCAAATTATAAGCACAAAATGTTTTACCTTCCCCTTTAGCTGCACTACTGAATAGCAACACTTTCACAGGCTGAGTGCCCTGACGTGGCAAACTTGTACGTAATTTTTCATAGAATTCTAGATAGGGAGAATTATGCTCAACCAACAAAGGCATTTCATCTAAATCCAGAGCTGACTCTAAAAGCATGACATCCGGTAACAAACCAAACAATGGCACCTCTTTCTCCTGTAATGCAGTTTTGATTTCCTGCCAAGTGTAGAACTTGCCAGAAAGCATTCCCAAAACAAAAATTAATCCTCCACCCAGCACTATTCCAGCTAATCCCCCTACAGCTAACATCAAAGGTATACTTTTTTCTGTTGTCTCACCCTTCTGAGCAATAGCAGCTTTTTGAGCAATAGTTAAACTGCTAGTTATTTCTGCTTCTGCTGCCTCAGCATCTTCTAAAGTTGATTGCATTCTATCAAGACGAGACTTTTTTATACCAACTTCTTCTTCCAACTGAGTCAATTCTAATTGCTTATTTGGTATAGTTGCATACTCAGCTTCAAATTCCTGCTCAGTTTCAACTGCTGTCTTGAGCTGTTGTTGTAGCTGCTCCTTCTGAGTTGTCAGACTGATTAAAGCTTCTGCCAATTGTTGTCTTGTGGGATCTAAAGAAGCATCAACTCGAATCTGCTCTACCTTTCTTAAAGGTGCTGCTATACCATTACCTCCTAGAACTTCTGCCGCACGTTGCTGTAACTGTTGCTCTACAACTTGTTTTTGCCTACGCAATTCAACTACTGGTGGATATTCATCCCGGAAATCTAAAAGCAATTTATCTAATTCACTCTCCACAGTATACAACTCTACTCTGAGGTTAGCTATAATTGGATCTGCCGCGAGTGCTCGCGCTACATAGGCTTGATCTGTATTTAATCCTAACTGTGTTTCTAGACTATTAATTTGAGCCTCTACCCCATCTAACTGCAACTTAATCTGACGTTGTTGTTCTCGGCTAGCACCGATCGCTCCTGGTAAAGCTGCAGCCCTTGATGTGAGTAGCACAGCTTCCTCTTTTCTCTTAAATTCTTCTAGTTTTTCTTGAGCTTGTTTCAACTCTTCAGTAGCATCAGGGAGACGTTTATTAACCTCTTCAATAATAGACCTTTGATAAGTAGTATTAATTTTTCGGCTTTGCTGCACTATTTGTTCCATTAGTGCATTTACTACCTCTATAGCTTTTTCTGCATTTGTATCTTCATAACTTAGAGAGTATACGCCCTCTTTGACAATTAATTTTGCTGTCTCGAGCTTTCTTGGGTCTACCAGTACCTCTTGCGCTACTAGATCTCGAACTTCGTTATTAAATAGCATCTCTGGAGTAACTGTTGCAGCTTGCTCTTGAATTTTACTACCAGTCTCAGAAAATAATACAGGAGGGCGAATAGCTGTCATTAAACCTACAATTAAATGTTTTGCTTCGGGAGTTGGTTGCAAAGCAACTATTCCTGATACACCTACTGCTACAGTGAAAGTTGCTACTCCCACCCACTTGTATAGCCCTAAAGCAATTAAATAACGTTTAACAATTGGTATAGTCATAGTCAAGTATTTTTTGATAAATAGAATATTTTCAGAACAGACTGATTAATTAGATATTGGATCAATTTAGCTCCCTTACCAGACAAGCCCCTACTCAACAATAGCCTCAGTGACGACTGCACCACTATTTTCTCCAATTATACGTCGGCATTGCTAAATGATGGTATGAAAGTTGCTACCATTAAGTTCCAGATTTTTACCCCTTGGTTTGGAGTGATATGATTTCTGCTGGTATTTTTACTGTAAGCCTGATAATTTAAGCTTCGATTAATATATAGCGTTGATCGGACTCTGCCGGTACATTAGCAGTGCTGTATCTGGCTATCTATAGAAAAAATATTTTGATTTGACTTGGAGTGCCTACTAAGCCTGAGCCTGTAACCAATAGATTCCTACTGACTACTGACTACTAAAGCAGTAGATTTTTGTACCTCACCAAGGCTGAGAACTGCTATAGATGCTGATTATTTTCTTCTAGTTTTGGAATACCGATGCTACCGGATTTGATATTACTTCTTTTTTCCTTTAATTATCATTGTTATTATCACTACCTCCAAAAAACAAGTTACTGCTATCTTGTTGCAAAGAACGGAAAAATAGCAGGAATTCCAAGAAACTACGAATAGGAAGCGTTAACTGCTCAAATTGATAATTTATTTGAGCGAGCCAACTGCGATCAATAACTATTATATCTTCATCCTGAAGTAAAACATTTTGAGAATTATCACCAAATATTGCTTTCTTACCATTGAGTTCGCGCCTAATTATCTTCCTTCTTTCCTTGTCATATCGAATTAAATTAATTCCTTCTAAATCTGCTGCGTCTACTGCTATGCCATTCAGAATATCGATTAATCTACTACCATTTGGGAGATTAGTAGTGGCTAAAGTGTCATTCGGATTACTAAAAATACGAATCGTAATTTCTTGTTGGCTCAATGTTGATTTACCAACTAAGTCACGATCATAGCCAAAATCTGACCCGGCTTCTAAAGTAGGTACAATTACAGCATCCCCATCTTTTAAGGGAACATTAGGCAATTCAGTAGAATTTTGCAAAGGAGTATATAAATCTATTGTTTCCTCAATTACACTACCATCGCTTAATTTCCGACGTACCAAAATCCGTCGTAGATCAGCAGTTAGTGAAGCACCACCAGCAGCTAACAAAGCAGCAGATACTTGATTTGCTGGATAATAACCAGGTCGATTTACTTCACCATTCACAGTTACAATGCCAGTAGGGACAATGCCTGCTTGACTGTAATTAGTTAACAACTCTCTATCACTATCTAGGGCTTGAATAGAGGTTTGGTAAGGTACGATTAATACATCTCCATCTTCTAAGCGTAAATCAGGAGGAGAGCCGCCCATTTGCAGAGGGGTCAGAATATCAACTATCTGATTCACTACGGAACCATCGGCTAAAGTGCGCCTCACCTCTATGTTCCGCAGATTGGCTGTAAAAGTTGTTCCACCTGCTGCAGTTAAAGCATCTGAAATTTGATAATCTCCTCCGACTGGATAATAGCCTGGTCTTGTAACTTCTCCAGCGATCGTAACTCGGACCGGACGTTGAACCAATAAAGAGATAGAGACTTCCGGGTTAATAATAAATTTATTCAACTCAGAAGTAATCTTTGATATTGCTTCCAATATTGTTAAATCTTGCAGTAGCAAAGCTCCCACTAGAGGCACTTGCACAGTACCTTCAGGACCAATAACTGTAGTTACATTCAGATCGGGGAATCTCTGAACCTGAATCGAAAGTTGATCTCCAGGCCCTAGTAAATAACGTCTCAATCGCAACTCTGGATCTGAGTCAAAATTGGGATTTAAGGGGGGAGAACCCATAGATGGGGATTTAATATTGCTTTGTGCAATGTTTTGCTGAGAATTATCGGCTAATTTGATTTTTCCATGAGCACTTCTGGGAAAAACTAAAGCTGCAAAAAAGATACTTACAGCACTAAAAGAGAAAATTAACTTTTGAGGATAGTAAATCATAGGCTATTAGAGAATTTCAATTTCCTCACCAGAGTTGCCCCACACTGAAAATTTTTCAGTGTGGGGCGTATAAAGTGCGGACTTTAGTGACGCACACAGCCCCTCATGAATCCCGGCGTTGGATGTGCTATTCTAGTGAATAGAGAAGAAGCCGCAAGCCCAGCTCTGACCTCAGGAGGCAAGCGAAACTCCTCCCCCTGGAGCCAATTGCTCACTCTAAAATTAAAATTTTATGGATCTTTAAAGTGGCTCTTCCCGCGTACCTCACGATAAAATGCTGTAAAGGATATATCTCTGGATGCTGTTCTGACTGTCTTAAACAGATTTCAGTTGCCTACACTGATAGGGTAGCTCCGACCGAATGAGGCTAGCGAAAGGGTCTCCTGTAGGAGTGTCACGTCAATACAGTTGCTGTTAGCAGTTCTAAACCTTAAATTGTGTAGGTTGGGTTGATAACGAAACCCAACATTTATCCTTAAGTGAACCGTATTAACATATACATGACTACCCGAAAGTAAAAAACTTTATATAGCAGTTCTCATCAAGCTACTGCCTACCATGTATAATCTTATGGGGGTAGATAATTGCTTACGCTTGTCACCCTATCTTTACAAGCCCCATCCGTCTACAAGGTAGGGTCATTGACCATTGCTTTTATTAGTGATGCTTGAATTTTTGGCCCCAAAGATTCGAGCTGTGGCAGATAGGGATCAATATCTGCTAAAGGCTCAACTGGAAGTAAAATACTGACAGCTACCCAAGGTATACGTTTTTTAGATGCCATAGCTAATCTATCTGTCCAAAACCAATCACCTGGTTCTGGACTTCCGCCTCCAGGCCAAGCATACCACTGCATAACTGCACAAGTCTGTTGATTAGTCCAGCCCCGAAAAAATCTAGCCTCTATGTTTGATATAGATTGCTTTCGTGAACCTGTATTTCCACTATCTGAAGCTAATTCTAAGCTAAAATTAACTCGCTGATGGGAATCTGTCTTCCAACGCCTAAAACCATTGATATCCATCCACTCTACTTGTGGCTGATCTTCTGGTCCATTTTGAATTAACAGTAATAGCTCTACAGATTGATTTTCATTGTTAACTGTTTGAAGCAACCATTTCTGATTGGCAATTACTATCTGTTTATGGGATATTCGTCTCCAACCAGGAATAGTTAAACCATCTTCTCTAATTGTTTTTAAGTCTTTGAGATTAGTAATTTTTGGTATGTTTTCCCATGACCATTTTCCAGTTATATAACCAGGCACAGCCCCTATTACTAAAATAATTACAAGAAACACAAGTAATATCAATTGTGAAAGTTGATATTTTTGCAATACTTTAAAACTGTAAATCATACCAAAGATGATAATTTTTTTTAATTTATGATTTTTTTGAACCTATAAAAATCATCTCAATCATATATAGCATCTTCAAGTATATTAGTCAAAATGATGTTAGTTTGATCTGAAAAATAATTCTCTAGTGTAGTGCATTCCCAGATTAGCTGTTCCCATTTTATCAAGAGTATTCTCAGAAGTCAAATGAAAATGCCAGAGTTTATAAATCTGTAGTATTAGGTTGCTCTAAATCATCAATTGATGTTGTTAAATTCCGGTCTACC
>JAJEAQ010000732.1 GCA_022822685.1 Trichodesmium sp. jk18x7bins.61 | reverse complement strand
TATGTTATGTATGAAATGTACTCCTAAATATCCCTTGCCAGAAACAACTCGTTGGGCTGATAAATTAGCTTCCCAATTCTAACTCCCTTCTTTGCCTAAGCCTAAAGAGTTAGCAAAAATTGCTGCTTTGGTGCGATCGCGCAAATTTAACTGACTCAAGATGCTCGTCACATGATTTTTTACAGTCTTTTCAGAAATGTATAAGTTTCGAGCAATTTCTTTATTGCTTAACCCTTTAGCGATCGCTTGTAAAATTTCCCGTTCTCTGGGAGTTAGTTGCTCTAGTGCCGGCGATGGCTTCGGAGCAGCAGCCGGGATTTGAGTCATCACTTTCTGACCAATTCCCGGCCCCAGTTGAATATATCCTTTATGTACAGCTTGAATTGCTTGGGCTAACTCTTCTGAAGGCGTATCTTTGAGCAAATATCCAGCAGCACCATACTTAAGTGCTTGGGCTACATACTCATCATCATCAAATGTGGTCAGAATTAACACTTTGGTTTGGGGAAAACGAGCGACAATTTCTTTTGTGGCTGCCACCCCATCCATGACTGGCATCCGCACATCCATAAGTACAACATCAGTTGGTAATGCCTCTAGCTGACTAATTGCCATTTCTCCATTGTCTGCTTCCCCTACTACTTCCAAATTTGCTTCTAACTTCAGCAAGGCTTTTAATCCTCGTCGAATTAGACTTTCATTATCCACTAAAAGAATACGAATCATAAATTTTAACTATTCAACTTAGTTAATGGAAACTCAGTAATAATTTTACACCCTTTTCCAGGGGCAGTGACGATATCAAAATTACCTCCTAGAGCTACAGTTCGCTCGCGCATCCCTTGTAAACCAAAACCTGTAGTATTCTGACTAATCTTAAATCCTTTACCATTATCTTGAATGATTAGATGTAAACTTCTATCAGTTTGAATATCAATTTTGACTGTTGTGGCTTCTGCATACTTACAAATATTAGTGAGTGCTTCCTGAGTAATTCGGTAAATTGCTGTTTTCAGCTCATCCGCTGGAGGCTGAAGGATGGAAATATTAGTTTTAGGTAAAATACCTGTAGATTTTTGGAAATCTTGGGCGAGGTTAGCGATCGCTACTTCTAGAGACTGATTTTGCAGTGGCTCCGAACGCAGAGTAGATACTGACTGACGCACCTCTTGTAAAGCTTGAGAACCCATTTGTTTCGCATCTGCCAAAAAGGCTTCTGCCTCTTGGGGGTTGAATTTTATTAACTTCCAAGCAACTTCGATGTTCATATTTAAAACTGTAAGATAGTGTCCCAAAGAATCGTGAATTTCACGGGCAATCCGATTACGTTCCTGGAGAGTCGCAATTTCTTCAATGCGGAGCGCGTATTCACGAAGTCGAGCATTAGCGATCGCCAATTCTGATTTTAATGCTCTATCTGATAGTACCGAATTCACTAATAGCTGTAGCAAAACCAAATGCAGCCCAAATAAAAGAACTAAATTGAATAATACAAAACCCAACTCTTCCAAAAAATTTGGTTTCAAAATCTGAAATAAAGTTACTCTATGCCTAACAACCATTAACAGCAATACAAAAACTAAACTGTTAACTATCCAACTTGTTCTTTTCTGAAAAATTGTAGAGTTACGAACCTGAAGAATTATATACAGAAGGCTAGGCATTCTAATGTAGCCAACCCAAGTAGCTATAGAAATTAAAACAATTTCTATAATTGTATAAATAATTTTCACAAGGGGTTTACTTCTTGATAATCTCAGCCCCATCATACCAAACACAATCAGACAGCCAAGATTTAGAAGAGGCAATCTAGGGAGTTGCGCCACCGGAACTGTCATTGTTTCACTAAGCGCCAGCATGAACAGAGAAGCCCACTCTAGATATAGCAAAAAGCGAATTGGATGGTCAATCATTGGTGGAAAAAACTCATACAGAAATAGTTCTAAATAATATGTGGTCAGCTATTTAAAGGCATGTTGGCAAAAAACGCCCAGAGCCCGCGTTGACGAAAGTGAGGGGCTTACAAGGTGCGGACTTTAGTGACGCACACAGCCTCTCCTCAAGGAAATGCGTAGGCAACAGAGGCATGCTGGCAAGAGGGACGGCCTCTGGTGAGGGATTTAACCCACCCCGAACCCAAACTTTCTTAATGCACTACTTTTTTTTCTTTGCAGGTTTTTCTTCCCCAGAAGTCTCAGAGATAGATCGCTTTGACACCTGTGGAGTATTAGAAGATCGAGGTTCTTGAAAATTATCTATCACATATTTAATCTCTGTTATGTTTTTGTGAATCTTTTTGTATAATTCTACTTGTTTCATTGGAAGATCGTAAGCGCTTCGAGGGAGTGGATTCTTTTCCCTAGAGAGATTAAACCTGTATCTTTCGATGTTATTGGATATCTTTGTCAGTTGCAATTTCTGTTGTTCAAAATTTTGGTAAGGAAAATCTTGTTTGTACTCTTCTAAGCTTTCCATAACTTGAGAGTTTTTGAGGACATCAATAGCTTTATTCACAGCTAGCCCCTCTGGCTCCCCTTGGACATTTTCTGCCTCCTTGAACTCCCTTATTTGTGAATTTAGTTGATCTGTTATTGTGATGAGAATAAAATCTAATGCTGCTTTGATTTTTTGTTCTTTCAAACTGTTTAAAACTTTTGCTCTCGCCTCACCTTCTAGATGATTGTTGATTTTTTTCATCATTGCTCCTCCTTCCAGAAGAATAGATTCCACCTCAATTAGCTCTAGCTTGTGAATTGTATTCATTAATGCTTGGACTTTTGGAGTTTCAATAGATTCCTTTCTCGTGACAGGGCGAGCA
>JAJEAQ010000528.1 GCA_022822685.1 Trichodesmium sp. jk18x7bins.61 | reverse complement strand
GTGTGCCTTGATTCTAGTGAGATGTTTCTGCTGATTTATATTGCTTTGTGGTGATTTTGAGCTAATTAGTATGGGAATTGGGAGTAGGGAGTAGGGAGTAGGGGCTAATTCTCTCCCCTTCTGCCCTACCAGTAATTCGGCTATTGAGAGCGGCTCCTGCTCTTTCCCGCGCCTCCTAATTCCGCGCCTCCTAACTCCTAAAAATAGTTATTTTTTGAGGGACTTCCCTAGATGAAGGGTGTTTATGGGGTTGGAGTTTGTGTTTGTGTGTTGGTTGTTTGGTTGTTTGGGGTGGGTTTTATGATCATGTCTGTTAAGTACTTGATGTGTATCTGGGGCTGTGATTCTGAGGCGATTTGACTGGGAGGGGGCTTGTTTTTTTGACTGGGCGAGTTAAAAAATACAATAAACTTTATTTAACTTCTCTTTCATTTCGTCAGAAATTTTATTTGAGCATTGCTTCAATAATTTGCTTCCAGTTTAAATAAACACATCTTTAAATATCTCTGATACTTCCGAATCAGTAATTTGATGTAATTTAATTCTGAATCTTTAGGTCTCATTTTTAATAACTTCAATAAATTGTTTGATTTATACTAATTTTACCGCAGACTCAAAACATGAATAATTCCTCAGAGACTGTTTGTAAAAGTCTGGTTAAACTTTTGTGTAGGGTAGGCCCTGGCGGGGATATCTCTTGGTACTCACCGAGATTTTAGTTTCCGCCGTAACCAGCCAAAATTAAGCAGTCTAGCTATCTTAATATTTACTTGATCAACAGTCTATCAGTGATACTGTTAGGGGAGTTGTAGGAGCGTCACTAAATAGACTTGTCCCTTGATAACAGAAAAAAAGGCGAAAACCCTGACTCTGTAAAGGGATTTTAGCTATTTCGGCTTTAAAAAGTTGAAATTATTGCTCCGTCTAGGTTTTAGAGATTTTGTTAATCTATTTAGCGACAACTCTAATGTAAAAATAATTTTGTCCACCTACTTAATTGTCTAGCTGAACTTAATTTCTAAAAATTCAAGTAAAACCTCTTCAATATGTAGAAGGATGTTGATAAATCTAGCATTTCGAGTTAAGGTTATGGAGTGGGTTTTAAGTCTGGTTAATAGATGGCCAAAGTTTTCACTGGTAAAGTGGTCATTCCCGGAGACCAGATGGAAAAATATTTCGAGGCGGTGGCTGAAGCGGAAGCAGCAAGAGACCACCGGGCAAACGTATCTAAATTATCAAACCCTTTGCCATTAAATCTCATAGCATTATCTATCTAAAGATTACCACTTATTTTCTATTATTTTTCCTGAGTTTACCTTTTAACTGATATCTAACTGTAGCATAAACTGCTTTATAAGAAGCATCAATATTATACTCTTCTTGCAACCATTTTTGAATTTCTCCATAACTCTTAAAACCGTTATCAGGATCGTTGAGTCGTCTCTCTAACCCATCTCTTACTTCTACTGGAATTGCTGGCTTACGTCCTCCACTTTGTTTAACCTGCAATAATCCTGAAAGTCCATCCTGACGATATTGCCTTAACCAGCGTTGTACTGTGATCCGATTCACCCCTAGAGTAACAGCTAATTCTTTGACAGTTGCTACCTGACTAATTTTAAATAGATACAATGCCTGAATCTTCTGAAAACCGCTAGCAGTTTTTTGGTTATTTAACAATGCTTTAAGTTCTGAAACTGTTTCTGTGATTTCTATTTTACATACCCCGGCCATATTTTTTCCTCTTGGGTTTATACTTACTGCTATTCTGACATAATATTTGTAGCATACAAAAAAGTAAATTTTCCTAATCATATTTTTTTCATAAAAAATTAATGAAATAACTAAGAAAGAACATTTAGTTGTTTACCCTAAAAGCAAAGTTGCAAGCCTCTGTCTATGACGGAGATGAAAACGCAGGCTAGAAGTCTACTCCAGGAGCAAGCTGCTTAATAGCATTTTCAAAATATATGACTACATAGTTTATTTCGGATGGAGTAGGGGGTGGGGATTGTACTGTAACTATCTTTTTTGAATTTGGTATAAGCTTGACTGCTTTAGATATCCTGTGCTAACCTACCTCAAGTCAACAGGAATAAAGGTTGTGCATAGTAAATCCTTGCTAGTAGGAATGAAATTCCTTTCAGTAGAAAACTAGGAGGAAAATCTAATGGGTGAAAAAAACCTAGTCACAGTTATCATCATGATTTTGGCTTTAGGTTACGGCAGTTCAATTGTTTGGTTAAATAATGTTCAAAAAAATCCATAGCTGAAGCTCAAGCAGCAATAGCTAGTTTAGGAGATATTAATCAAGATGCCAATATTAATAAACTGAGGGTAGCACCAACTCAACTGCCAGAAACGATCGCTATTCTCGATAGAGCTATTCAACTGCCTGCTATACCATTACAACCTGTATCTAGAGAAGTAACTAAACTAAATTATCAACTTACTGCCATTAAGCGAAAGCTATATTTAGAAGAATATGGATTAATATATTTAAAATTAGCAAAAGAATCTGCGATGTCCGCAGCTTTGTTAGTCCAAAATCCGCCTCATCCTGTTAATACTTGGTATCAAGCTCAACAAAAATGGCAATACGCAATTAATTTATTAGAAAAGATTCCTCAAGAAAGTTCTTCATATCAAGAAGCTACAGAAAAGTTATAGCGCTTCGCTCTGGCGTATTTACAAATCAGGATTGAATATCCTTTGACTGAGCAGTTCCCATATTTCAATTTGTAACTATACCAGCGCGAAGCGCTATAAAACTTTATCGTCAAAATCATCAGGTAATTACGAAAAGATTTAAGCTAGCCAAACAAGCAATTGAAGTGAATAACCAGGCCAAACAAAAGATGGAAAAGGGCAATTATCAAGGTGCAATTAAAGACTTAAATAAAGCCGTTAATTTTAATCCTGGTCAGAGTGAAACTTACTTAAGTAGAGGAGTTGCTTATTCTCAACTAGGAATGAGAAAAGCAGCGATCACAAACTTTAATCAAGCTATAAAAATTCATCCTGAAAATGCTAAAACCTATTATTACCGAGGTGATGAATATTTACAATTAGGGGAAAAGCAAAAGGCAATTCAAGACCTCAACAAATCTATCAAAATTAATGCTAATAACCCCAAATCATACTTGAATAGAGGTGTGATTTACTACTTAACGGGAAATCAAGCTGAAGCCATGAAAAATTTTCAGCAAGCCGCTTTTATGTTTGGATTAGATGGAGATTTAGATCATCAAAAAATTGCAGTAGAGCTGCTAGAGAAACTTCAAAAAAATCAGCTTTAATTTTTTCAAGGTAGAGCAGAAAATCCTAAATGATTAGCAATTGAGCGTTGACGCATAGGTACATGAGTATGAATTGGTGAATTTAATATAATTTAGCTTGAGAATCAGTTCTCACTACTAAAGTTGTTGAACCACCACCGTCTAAATTCAATGCTTTATCAACACCCAAGTTAATCATAATTTCAGTGAGTTCTGCTATCGTCACACCATCACTATAAAAAGGTTGTTTACCATCAATCACAATTAACCATAACTTATCACCTTTTTGATTAGTTGCTACTGCTGTTCTTTGATAATGTTTCTGATTCAAACCAGAGTTTTCTAGTAAAGTTACTGGTTGACCATTAGCAACTAAAATTAAATTACCAGAAATAGCTTGGGTAGTTTGAGCTGGGCAAATAGAATTATCTGATATCAGAGCATGATTACTCTGGTCAAAACATAAACTAGGCCAGTTCCTATCAACTATAGAATAATCGTCACCATTCGATATCGCCCGCCCGACTACATTAACTAAATCACCACTGTGAGGATAAAAATCCCAAGGAGTATGTTCATAAAAGGGGTAGAAAAAATTGGCATTTATAGCTAGTTGTCAATCAAATTCATTGACAAATTCTGAAGTAGTTCGAGCGCGAATTTTCTGGTTTGGAGAAGTAGAAATTCTGGGAGTTACTAATGCTTTAACTACAACTGGAGTTAAATCGATAGTAACAACATGAGTTATTATAGGACGAGGTTAAGAAATAACAATCCTTTGATATAAAAATCCCGGAAAAAGTAATAAATTTGTATTAGTTCGAGGCGGACGAATAACAGATAGTATAGTAAGTGTTATGAGCAGTAAAACTATGAAAATGACAATACCAATTGTCAATAGCGATCGCAATCTAAAAATTCTCCATCGACAACCAGAGAAAATCTCCATAACTACCTCAACAAATAGGTTGTTGGCCTGGTTTGACAGCATGAATATACTCACTGCCAGAATCAGGCCTACCTCTGCGATCAGCTGCCAACTCTGGTTTACCCCATCCCAACTGTAGGAGCATTTCCTGAAAATTTGATTTTTCCCACTTCAACATATTTGCCCATTCTGTACGTTGGGCGATCGCCTCTACCTCCCATACTTCTATCTGGCGAAATTCTCGACCATTATTCACACTCAAATATAAGTCCATCTTCCTTGTCACCTGATTCCAGAAATCTAACATAGAAGCCTTAGCCACCTGCAAAATTTCTAAATCTTCTGACAAAGCAATTAACTGTTCATAGACTACAGGAAAATTAATCATCTTTTCATCTACCGCCACTGTTCGCCAGACAATACCAGAAACCAAATATTCTCTTTAAGAGGGATGAATAGCCGGCTTAAAATCTTGATCAGCAGTAAACTTTTGAAAAGCCTCTAGTTTCAAGAAATGGTCAACAACTGGATTTCCAGTACGAGGAGTTGCTGCCAAATTCAGACGCTGTTCTTGCAGACAAGCTTGACGCTCTTCAGCTAAGATATTGATTAGCTCGACAGTGGTGTAGACCTTTGACATTAGAACAAACTATAGTCAGGGATGGAGAAAATGTTTTTATTCTGACACACTCCAAGTGTTAGGTGCTAGGTCTTTATCTTATATCCTGAAAAGTAGTAGGGTGGGCAAATATTGAGTTACATGATATCCAATATTCAACTTACAGCACTTTTGGGGATAATGAGGTACAGCACAGTTGCTCAAGGGCTTCTGATCCGAGAAAAATATAATGTACCTCACCAACATAAAAAGTGCTGTAATAACTAACAAAAAATTCTGAGTTTGTAGTTGCGCTGTCTTAGAAGATATCTGTAAAAAAAAATCTAAAACAACATCAAATAGCCAATCTGCGGTGGGTGACGGCGGATGATCAAATATTCTATCATTAGCGTGGAACTCTTCCCACCTAACCCACCCTACATCAAGGCTTAATATTTTATTTATAGATACCCTCTAGCCTCAATGAAAGCTATAGCCTTTCCTCACCTAGTGAAGTACAACTTCTATTGGTATAACCAAAATCAATCTACCTCAGCAGACTGAGAAATGCTATATGGAGAATTGATGGCAACTACAAAACTCTATTTATGAGCGTTTTACCGGACATCATATTATATTAAGCCAAAATCAATTTTCGGCCATTTGCCCACCATCCTGATGCAAATTTATAACTCAAGAGTGCCCAAAGTTTGAGAGGTTTATGGATTTTCTAACCACCACATCATCAATTTCATAGAAAAATATTAAGCTGGCTGACTCTCAACCATTTGATTTTCCTGTCGGAGATAAGCTTCAATGAATTGGTCCAAATCACCATTCATTACATCTGTAATAGCAGTAGTTTCTTCCTGAGTCCGTAAATCTTTCACCATCTGATAAGGATGGAAAACATAGTTACGAATCTGATTACCCCAGGCTGCATCTACCATATCACCACGGATTTCGTCAATTTCTTTAGCCCTTTGTTCTTGAGCAATTATTAGTAACTTAGCTTTCAGTAATGCTAAAGCTTTTTCCTTGTTTTGTAACTGACTGCGCTCTTGGGTACAACGTACAGCAATACCTGTAGGAATATGAACCACTCGCACCGCCGTTTCCACCTTATTCACATTTTGACCACCTTTACCACCAGAACGAGAAGTCGTAATTTCCAAATCCTGCTCCGGAATTTCCAACTCTACAGAGTGGTCTAACATAGGCATAACTTCCACTCCAGCAAAACTGGTTTGTCGTTTGCCATTGGCATTAAAAGGTGAAATTCTCACTAAGCGATGAGTACCTTTTTCTGCCTTCAGATAACCATAGGCATAGCGACCTATAATTTCTAGAGTGGCAGACTTAATACCTGCTTCATCTCCCTCAGAAATTTCTGCCAACTGCACCTTATAATTGTGGTTTTCTCCCCACCGACTATACATCCGCAGCAACATCTCTGCCCAATCTTGAGCATCTGTACCTCCTGCACCAGTATTAATAGTAAGAACTGCCCCATTTTGGTCGTAGGGACTAGATAATAACTGCTGTAGTTCCCAGTTAGAGTCGACGCCCGATATTGTTCGGGGCGCCTCTCCTTCAGAACCGGACGTGAGACTTTCATCTCATCCGGCTCCTAGTTAGTCTGAGTTTTCACTCTGCTCATGTGTTCATAATGA
>JAJEAQ010000772.1 GCA_022822685.1 Trichodesmium sp. jk18x7bins.61 | reverse complement strand
AGTTCGACTATATTAGAGTTGTCGCTAAATAGATGAACAAAATCGCTAAAACCTAGACAGAGCATTCATTTCAAGCTTTTGGAAGCGCAAATAGCTAAAATCGCTTTACATAGTCAGGGTTTTCGCTTTTTTTTCTGTTATACCAGTTTGATAAATGTTTGCTACAAATAGTTTGGTTACTGTTTAGGATCCAGGGCTCAGGAGAAATAGAATCTAAGCATTTTTTGTGCTGAACTCTATTTTTAGTCAAAGAAATATAAAAATCAAGTCCTAACTTCGCTCCAGTTTCATTTGTAACATTCTTTTTTAAAATTGGTATTATAAAGCGACAAGTCTATTGTTTGGAAGGTATTCCGATATTTTTAAGTTGAATTAAACATCAATAAAGTGAACCCTAATGGTATCATAAATTAAAGATGTAGAAATTATTATACCAATTTTATGTGAGGCTGCACAGAATTATAATATTCATTAATTTATCTGCCTTGAGTTGTAGTCAACTAGAGCTGGAAAATATTCTATGCAACTTCATTTCAATTTGGTATTACATAAAGAAGCTCTAAAATCAAACTCTATGAATAACGAAAGAGAACAGATAGATTGGGAAAGACTTAAAAAAGCTTTGTCAGTAGAAGCACAATATGGTTTTCAAAATATACAAGGAAAACAATATATATTTAATGACTTTTTGAATATCAGCTTGAGTCAAACGCCAATAATATTAAAGGCTTATGAAAATAAATTTATAGAAATGTCTAAACAGTTTGTTAGCTATCCACATCTGACTTTAGAAGAACGGCAAACTTTACTAGAAAAAACCAAGCATTTTTTACAGCAAATGCAAGATTTTTATGAAAGAGAAAAGGAGAGAGTTAAAGTAAAAACTAAGCAGTCAGAAACAATTCAAAAAATCCCAATAAATCACTCTACTGTTTTTCAACAACATAGCCATAACCTTGATTTAGAAAAGCCACTAAAAGAACTGAAAGCTATAGGCTATAAAAATAGCGATCGCCTAGCAACATTAGGATTATATACAGTTAGAGAGCTACTTTATTATTATCCAAGAGACCATATAGACTATACTCGCCAAGTAAATATTCAAGACTTAGAGCCTGGAGAAACGGTGACAATAATTGGCAAAATTAAAAGGTTCAACTGTTTTTCTAGCCCCAAAAATAAGAAATTAACCATTCTTGAACTTACTCTCACAGACTCCACAGAGCAAATCAAAATTAGTCGCTTTTTGGCCGGGCATAGATTCAGTAATAAAGGTTGGCAGATGCAGCAAAAAAAAATTTACCCAGTCGGTGCATTAGTAGCTGCTTCAGGTTTAGTCAAACAAAACAAATATGGGAAAAATTTAGATAACCCAGAAATAGAAATTCTTGATACACAAGGCGGTACAATTGAATCCATGAAAATTGGTCGTTTAGTACCAGTTTATCCTTTAACAGAAGGAGTGGGGGCGGATGTAGTGAGACGAGCAGTATTTACAATTTTACCAATAGCAGAAAAATTGTCAGAAACATTGCCTGAAGCACTCAGAAATAAATATCAATTAATAGATTTAAAAAACGCGATAAAAAATATTCATTTTCCTGTAGATAGAGATGGTTTGGCTGCAGCGCGTCGTCGCTTAGTTTTTGATGAATTTTTATACCTACAATTAGGATTATTAAAACGTCGGCAACTGCAAAAAAAAGCAGAGACGGGAGTAGTTTTACCAGCCAGAGGAAAACTCATTGATGAATTTTATAAATTCCTCCCATTTGCATTAACTAATGCTCAACAAAGAGTAGTTAATGAAATACTCAACGACTTACAAAAACCTGAACCAATGAAAAGATTAGTACAAGGAGACGTGGGGGCTGGTAAAACAGTAGTAGCAGTAGTCGCTATGTTAGCGGCAATTCAAGTCGGTTATCAAGCTGTTTTAATGGCACCAACAGAAGTATTAGCTGAACAACATTATCGTAAGTTAGTTGGTTGGTTTAATCTCTTACATTTGCCAGTTGAACTATTAACAGGCTCGACAAAAGCAGCAAAACGCCGAGAAATTTATTCCCAACTTGAGACAGGAGAATTACCAGTATTAGTCGGTACTCATGCTTTGATTCAAGATACAGTCAAATTTCATAAATTAGGTTTAGTTGTAATAGATGAACAACACAGATTTGGTGTCGGACAAAGGGCAAAATTACAAGAAAAAGGAGCATCTCCTCATGTTTTGACAATGACAGCTACTCCGATTCCGAGGACTCTGGCTTTGACATTACATGGAGATTTAGATGTTAGTCAAATAGATGAACTACCACCAGGAAGGCAACCGATTCAAACAACTATTTTAACTGGCAGACAACGCCAGAAAGCTTATGATTTGATGCGACGAGAAATAGTTCAAGGAAGACAGGTTTATGTTGTATTGCCCTTAGTTGAAGAGTCAGAAAAATTGGATGTTAAATCAGCAGTTGAAGAACATCAAAAGTTAGCTGAAAAAGTTTTTCCAGAGTTTGAAGTGGGTTTGTTGCATGGAAAAATGACAAGTTCAGAAAAAGAGCAAGCTATTAGTGCATTTCGGGATAATCAAACTCAGATTTTAGTGTCTACTACTGTTGTAGAAGTGGGGGTAGATGTACCAAATGCGACGGTAATCCTGATTGAAAATACAGAAAGGTTTGGCTTATCTCAGTTACATCAGTTACGTGGGCGGGTAGGGCGTGGGGCAAATCGCTCTTATTGTTTGTTAATGAGGGGGGCGGGTTCGACGGATGCAATTGAGCGTTTGAAAGTTTTGGAACAATCTCAGGATGGATTTTTTATTTCTGAAATGGATATGCGTTTGCGAGGGCCTGGTCAAGTTTTGGGAACTAGACAATCGGGGTTGCCAGATTTTGCTTTGGCGAGTTTAGTTGAGGATCAGGAGGTTTTGGAGTTGGCGCGGGGTGCAGCTTTTCGGGTGATGAAGAAAGATGAAACTCTCGAAAGTTGGCCTCTATTAAAGAGAGATTTGGAATGGCGATATCAGCGAATGATGGGAGGGTCGATTTTAAATTAAAAAAGATTGTTACGATAGATAGTGAGTAGTAGGTTGGGCTGCTTATTGAGCGATCAAACTCCGTTTTGCTATACGCATTCGCCCATACACGATAATTTGGGAGTTTTTTTGCCCACCTGACATACACCTATTTCTTTGTCTTAATGCCTAAAACTTTGTCGCAATATTTATTGTGTGGAAATGCTTTAGGAAATATCTTTCTTATGTCTGGAAATGGGTTAGAGCTATAAAAAATTCTCATCGCTGCATTCAATGTTTTTTGATAGATCACTAAATCTTTATGGGTTTTAATTTGGGGTAGTAGTATATAAGTATTGATATAAGTTGGTGTAAATTTATCTGTATAAGCAGAAATAGTGCAAAAATCACCAATTTCATGCCACTACCTAATTTTTTTTAGTTCTTATTCCTTGTCTGCTTTTTTTCCCGGCTTTTAGATCATTTTTGAGTACGAGCTTTTTTTAACATATCAATAAGAGTATGATGAGCGTCTTCGGCATCTGTCAAGACGTGATCGAATGCTATTCGAATTGGTATAACTTCTCCACTGACTTCAGCATTTAAGTTCATACCTTGGGCATCAATGGAAAGCATTTTTGCTGCTGTAGCATTGAGAGAACTACCAAATTTTTGAGCGTAGAGAAGTACCGCATCTGCATGCTCTTCATTCATATGAGAACAAAGTGCGATCGCTAATTTCTGGAGTAAATGAGTCAGACATTAATCAAAATCTTTTTATAGGTATTATTTTTGAGTATTAATTAGTTATCCTCGATATTCATCACCACAATCACCAATGAATTTAAACAAATCCTATGACTCTGCCGTTACATTATTAATTTGTTCATAATCTTCTACATCTAAACTAAAATCAAACACCTGAGAATTATCTTGTAAATTTTCTGATATACCTAACCTTGCTCCTACAATAGCACCTGCTACAGTTGGCTGTTCCAAAACATAGCGCACTGCTACATTTGAGATACTTACTTTATGCTGCTCAGCAATTTTTTTGAGCAAATTTAATAGTTTTTGAAATAAACTCCACCCTCCTCAAACATCAACCATATTTTTATACTTTTTCAAACTAACAGTATAGAATTCTTTCCCATCAGGTTCGGGAGAATTTAGATACTTTTCTGACAACAAACCACCACATAAAGTACCATAAGCCAAAAGTTGAATATTATGCTCTTGACAAAACTGCACCATTTTTACTAAAGGACGACAGTCTATGATAGAAAATTG
>JAJEAQ010000023.1 GCA_022822685.1 Trichodesmium sp. jk18x7bins.61 | reverse complement strand
ATGCAAAGCATAATAAATATTTTTAATCGCGATAATTAATACATTGATTGTAGATATTGAAGTATTTAATATAACTCTAATTAAACATCCTTTTCTTGGTTGAGATTCTATATGAATATTTCCTTTCAGTTCTTCTATATTTGCCTGAACCACATCTAAGCCCACACCTCTACCAGAAACTTCATTAACAAATTTTTTTGTAGAAAATCCCGGAGTAAAGATGAGGGATTTAATTTGTGTTTCTGTCATAGAAACTAATTCAGCTTCACTACAAAGTCTCCGTTTTAGTGCTGTTTGTTTAATTTGCTCAAGTCCAGTCCACGTCCATCATCTATAACTTCAATTACCACATTAGAGGCAGTACTATATGCTCTTAATCTGACTTTAGCAACAGCAGGTTTTCCCAATTTTTGACGTTCTGTCGGTGTTTCAATACCATGATCTACAGCATTACGAATCATGTGTATTAAAGGGTATTTCATCTGTTCAATAATCCGCTTATCTGCTTGAGTTTCACTACCTTCAATTATTAGCTCTACTTGCTTACATTCTTGTCTTGCTAAATCTCGAACAACCAGAGGAAAAATATGAAAAATAGTGGATAAAGGTAGCATTCGCAGGGTGCGAACTCCAGTTTCTAATTCATTACTAATTAACTCAAGTTTGACAATATATTCATGGATAGACTTTTTCAGGTCATTTATTAGTAATCCTAAGTTATATAAGCGTTCTTCAGCACGCAAATTATAACTTTTTAATTGCAGGATTACATAATCATCAATAGTAGTCTGATGCTCATAATTTATATTATGAATAACAAAGCGATTTTTAAAGATATTTCGGCTCCACTCTTCCCATAAAGTTGTGATTTTTTCAATTTATCCTAATTGGTGGGCTAGTCTAATTTGAGTCACAGTTAACTCCCCAGTTTGAGTCATCAAGGAATCTAAGTTGCGGGTTGGCACACGAACTGTTTCTATATGGTAAGAGGTGGATGAAGTCTGGATAGATTGGCTGCTTAGATAACTTTTATCTGGCTCAGTTTTGAGCATGGATGAAGTTGAGGAATCATTTTCAGCAGCTCTTAGCTCTTTGATAGGAGTAGTAACAGTAATATTTTCTTCTGATTGTGGTTGTGTATTTAGATTCTGGGATCCCATGAGAGTAGCTATCACAGTATTAACACCTGATGATTCTCCTGTAACTACCTCCTCTACAAGTTTACGAATCGCATCTAATTCAATTGATAGGCGATCGTTAATTTCTGGAGACATTGCTTGCTCACCTAGTTTAATTTCTCCTAACAAATGTTCTAATTGATGAGAAAGTTTGGATACATCTTTAACTCCTAACATTCCAGCATCACCTTTTAAACTATGAGCTTCTCGTAATAATTCTTCTAATTTTTCTAAATCATCTGGATTTTCTTCCAAATATAAAAAACCTGCATCAAGTTTCTGAAGATGTTCTTCGTTAGCAGTTTTAAATACTTCCCTGAGTTCAGAATCTTCAATCATAAATTACTCCTGAATTAGTTGTGATATTTTCTTTGTGGAAGTTGCTGAATTTGTATAATCATATTTTCATAAACATGATTTGGGCTGAAAAATTGTGTAAGTCTCATTAATCAACTTTGTCTAGTATTTTCTACAAAAGGTGATCGCAAATCAAAAAAACCGCCCTGCACTGAGTGATTTTTTATTCCTCTTCCAGCTCCGATTGTGGTAGTAGTTCTATTATTTTCTTTTGCACTTTTTCTTCCAAATCTGGGATTTTTTCGATTTCTTTAAATACTTCAGTGCCTATTTTTATTCTTAGATTGACTTCTGACTCATCCTTTGTCTTCTGCTCAAACAAAAACTGAACTGCTTCTCGTACTAGATTTGTCTTAGTGCAGCCTTGCTTTTTAGCCTCATTTTCTAACCATTTATCTAAACTAACTGGAAAAGTTAACGATACTGTCTTACCCCTTGATTCAGCATATGGCGATGAAAACCTGCCACCATATGCCAGACCTGCTTTCTGTACTGTCTCAAATCGTTTATTGCTTTTTTTCGACATCGCGTAATCTAAACGGCCTTGTCCAAGTTTTTCTTGGCCTGATCTTATCATCAAATTTTTTATTAATCAACCCTTGGAATACCGCACTTAAGCGGCTACAGTAAGTTATACGGAACGGAAAAGGAAAGGTAATTCTCAAGCCTAGAAGTTAACCAAATTACCACAAAAAATTAAGGGACATCACTTAGCTTTGTCATGGCGGGGTGATGCCCCACTCCCTCAAGCAAACGGAGATTTAATAATGATACTCTCAATTGTATTCCTTTTTCTGTCAACACCACAATGGATAGGAGAAAAAGATAATGACAAATGAGCAAAAAAAAGAATTTTCTCATTGGGCGACCTCTGCAAGCAATGCCGAAAAATGGCAGCACGCAATAAATGGGACTTGATTAGAACAGAAGAAGCTCAATCTCAAGATATTTTAAAAACAAGATGCGTATTTAAAGATGATCCAGAAGATAACGCTAATCAATTTAATGATTATTTAGGGAAGGACCAATGAGCAATATTGAAGATTTACCTACATTAGTTATTTATAAAAGCCGATTGCGAACATAAATGCTTGCGTCGCTCCGTTGGGTTATTAGAATCTGAAAACACGGAGTTTTTGCGCTTTTCCTACTTTTATAGCACCAATAGAAATGTGGAAATAGGAGAACGTTTATATGTATCTGCATTCGGTTCCCCTCAACATGAATCAGTTCATATCCTCACGGAATGGGTTGCTATTCATGTCGAACGTTTTGAACCAGATATGAAGCAAATACCAGGTTTACGTGATGTTCTTATTGCATATTGTGAGTCTCAACCGTTAACCACAGAAGATTTCAAAAAGCTAAGTTACTCATCAAAAGGGCGGGTTACTGTAGATTCTTTTGGTGGTGATGAAAACACATACAAAGAATGGATTACCACCCAAAATTATTAGAAACGGCGATCGCGCATCATTGAAACAGTTAACAATTATATTATAACTTTTGACTTTTGACTTTTGACTTCCACGTAGTAGTACTTTCACACTATTGTTTTCAGCTTAAGTGCTGCTTCATAAAGTTCTTGAGTACTATTTGTAACTTGAGAAATACCCCTTGCGGTTTCAGCAGCACTATAGTTAAGATTATTCATAGATTCAAGGACTTTTTGAATCGCAACTGCTTGTTGTACAATATTGTGATAAATTTGCTGATTACTAGCAAATAAATGAGAAACAACTTCTGTTAAATTTTGGAAATAATTTGCTGTTTCTTGCGCTGTTTTGATGCCAACATCTACAGTCTTTTTTTCCTCATCTGTCACCTTAAGAGTAGAATTAATTGCTGTTTTAATTTCTGGCACAATTGCATTAATTCTTTTTGCAGCTTCAGAACTTTGATCTGCTAATTTCCTAATTTCTTTAGCTACAATTGCAAATCCACTACCTTGTTCTCCAGCTATTACCGCTTCTACTACAGCATTTAGGGCTAAAACATTAGTCTGGCTAAATAACTCAGCAAGTTGCTAAGCTAGAAACATCACCAATTTGAGTTGTTTGTTCACCAAGCTTCTGATTTCGTTGATTAATATTCTCAACAGTTTTTCTTAAACTACGCATCTGTGCAAAGGTTTTTTTCTACCATTTTACTTCCTGCTTCAGCTAAGGTTAAAGCTTGACTTGTTGCTAGTGCCACTGATTCTGCTTGCTGAGATATTTTTTTTTGAGAGGCTTGACTTAAAGTTTTCATATTAGTATTAGTTCGTTTGCCACTAACGACTGTTCTGATGTGACTGTTTGTTGCTGACTCATTGTAGAGAGCATATTATGGGAAACACTAGAGATATCATTCATTAATTATATTTTTAACCATTTGAACTATATTCATGATAGTCAACCATCCAAGAGATAAAAAAATCATCAGAGATAAACAGACAATTATCGAGGCTATAATTTTAAAATTGTTGACTGTAGCAAATACAATATTTTTAGGTAATGTATAAAGTATAACTAAATAATTACTAGCCTCTATTTCTCATAAAAAAATCCTGTTGTAACTAATTACACTCTCTCGGTATTTGACAATATCACCAGGACTTCCAGATCAAATTTGATTACTCAATTGTTCTGAATGATCTTTTGGCAATTTTTCGTCTGTATTTAATTCAAAACCCCATTCTTTTTTCTCATCAGGATGAAATAAATAGTAACCATCTTGATTAATGATTAAAACTCTACCAGCATTATTTTGATTGTCTTGTTTTAGCCTTTGGAAAATATGAGCAACTAGCAAGTTACTAATTACAATTCCTCGACGTTCTCCATTTGCTGAAAATATAGGAGTTGCATATCTCATAGTTGGTTTATAAGGAATTTCAATTTTTCCCTGCTCTCGATTAAGATTTATCGGCAAGACGTGAATATTGCCAAAATCTAATTTCAGAGAAACTATGAAATATTTTCTATTTGCTTTATTTTGTAATTGCTCTTTAGGAATAGTTTTAATAATAAATTCATCCCTGTCTACGCGCACCATTTCATTACCGTTTTCATCCAAATAACGTAACTGCATATAGCCTAATTTTGTTTGCATAAGTTCTGTAAATATTGTGCTTAGTCGTTCTCTCCAAAGATCATAAGTAGAATTTTGCTTTGGCTCAATTCCATTATTCTCTCTAGCTCTAATAATTCCTAGGATTGGAGAAACTTTACCCATAAATAAAAGATCATCACCAGAATTATCTAAGTAGCGAATTAGACTTTCTGAACTATTAGCAATATTTCTACTCAAGCTAGTTAAAGCTAAATTTTATAACGCATCTGTAGTAGTCGATATGCTATATAAACCTATTATAGATACTGGAACAATTTTTATTCTGAAAAGAAGTAAAATTATTTGATACTGTATTTTTTAGAAAAAAAATATTTAGCATAATTAGTTGTTTTTTTGAAAAGCAAAATCTGATAATATTTGCTTTTTTGATTTCATGAGTTAAGTGATTATTATTGATGACCATAACAGATTATAGAAATGTTTGTAGTTGCGCGTTAGCGCCAAAATATATCTCTAGCGTCCCTAGCCAAACTATGAACTTAATTATTCTCCCTATTTCTAACAAGAACTATTAATACAGTAACCAAGATAGCTCAATTAGATCAAATTAGTACTATTATTACTATTAAACTATAGAATTTAACTCTGTACTTACTTCATTGATTTTTTGAATCCCTTGTTTAGTTTGTCCTAAACCACTAGCTGTTTCTTATGCCCCTCTATTCAATTCATTCATTGCATCTACAACTTGCTAAATAGCGATCGCTTGCTGTTTCACATTCAGAGAAATTTGCTGATTATTTAACACCACATTATTAATTGCATCTTTGACGCCACTAAAAGCTGCGGCTGTTTTTTTGAGCAGTTTCTACTCCTGATTCTACACCTGCTTCTGTTGCCATAACTGTAGAATTAATTGATGTTTGAATATCAGCAACTAATGTATAGATTTTTTCCGCAGACTTTCTACTTTCATCAGCCAATTTCCGAATTTCACTAGCAACAACAGCAAAACCTTTACCATGCTCTCCCGCGCGAACTGCCTCTACTGCAGCATTTAGAGCTAACATATTAGTCTGATTAGTTAAATCACTAACAAGCTGAGAAATATTACCGATTTGATTTGTTTGTTCACTTAAGCGAGTGATTAGAAATTTAATCTCTTTCTAAATAATCTATCAACTCAGATACCTTGATTTTTTTATATTCTATTTTCGTATCACGAGGTAACTTTTTCAGCAGTTCTAAAGCTATATTTTTCGTCTTTTTGGCTCTGGTCATATCTTTTTCTGCTGCATATAGTGAACTAAGTTCTATATAAGCAGGTATCTCCAGTGGGAAAAGATAAATTATTCGTTTTAACAAAATTTTTGTTCTTTCTAGATATTCTTCTGCGATACTAACTAATAAATAGTAAGGGGATATTGACAAATAATTTATTTCTATGGCTCGGTTACAGTAAAAAGTAGCATAATCATACCTGCCTAAATTTGCATACAATTGAGCAAGTAACTGATATGCCCTCAAACTTTTGGGATTTAAACTAATGAATTGTTCTGCTTTTTGAATAGCATCACCGTAAGCTTTATGTTCAAATAATGCTTCTGCCTCTAGCAAAATTTTATCGTAACTACTAGGCTGATTAATCTTGTTTTCACTAATCTCTGTAGCTATTTTCTTCTTTTGATCTTGGCATAATTTTGGCTGCAAATCAAAGTATATTTTTTCATCGACACTATCGTAAATCCCAGAAAAAATTGATGCTTTATGTTCACGGATTGAATTAATTGACGCAGATTTAAAACTTTTATTTATAGAAGTTATATTTTCTTCAAGTATTGGCAAACTATCAAATAAGTAATTTTCATGTTTGCCATCTTGAATCCGCTGATAAACTAAAGATTCTGGAAAAACTTTAACCATAAATTGACTCAGTGATTGACCGTATAACTCAGCATGACCTGTGATTAGGTATCCTCCCTTATTCAGAGAGTTATAAAATTTTTTAATCACTAATGAAATATATTTTTCGTCAAAATATACAAATACATTCCGACATAGAATTAAATCAATATCACTAGGAAAATTATCTTTGACTAAATTTATATTCTTAAACTTGACCAGAGCTTTAACTTGTGCGTAAAGTTGCCACTCTCCCTGAAATTTATAAAAATATTTTTTTGTATTTGTGGAGCTACTAAACGAAACGACCAATGACTATAAATACCTTCTCTTGCTTTTGTCAAAGCTACTTCATTAATATCTGTGCCTAAAATCAAAATATTCCATTCTTTCCAGTTAGGAATTATTTCTTGAACTATAATTACTAAAGAATAAGGTTCCTCACCTGTCGAACATCCAGCACTCCAAATCCTTAACTTTTTTTTATTTGATGCTTTTTTAGCCTGAATAATTTATGGCAAAATAACATTTTTTAGTAATTTTAACTGCCCCTGGTCTCGAAAGAAATAACTTTCATTTACAGTTAATAATGTTATGAGTTTCTCCCATTCATTTTTGCTAGCTTGATTTTGACTTTTTTCCAGTTGGCGCGACCTGTTGAGCCTGTCGCCGACATAAGAAAGCTCCGACTGGGGGAGCCAACTGGTCGTCTGAAATAGGACACCTTTCATGTCGGCGACAGGCTCAAGTCCTCTAGGGATTTTCACCCCGAGCCTACACGGAAAGGACTCTACGAGTCCGACTACTCTTGGAGTAAGTAATGAAACAGTCCGAATGCAAGTCCCGTTTGAGCAGGGAGCCTCCCTGTTTTAGCTA
>JAJEAQ010000608.1 GCA_022822685.1 Trichodesmium sp. jk18x7bins.61 | reverse complement strand
CTATGTTTTTGTTCATGATTTCGAGATTGGTAATAATTTATATTTACTTATTCCCCGCCTCAAATTAAAATCAGGATATTTTCGTTTAATAATTAAAATTCTTGTGATACTAAATCCGGTTATCTTTTTTCCTAAAAAATTAGGAAAATTTTAGTCATTTTAGTAGGTCAAATTTTTAAGATTTGTTCTTCTTTCCACAGAGGCTTTTTTCCGCCTCTAACCCCTCGATGTTTATTTCTTTGATTTTTGACCCCTTATGCTCCCAATTCATTATTTAATTTAATCTTTTGTTTATTTTTTGCATTTCTGTGGTTAGTAGCCTTCAATCTAGAACAGTTACAGTAATAACCTTTAGATGTGGAGGAAAATGAAATAAAAAGAGCATTTCTTGCCAAAGGTATTTTATGACTTGTTATTTGCTCATGGTTTCAGATGTTTTGAGGCCCCAAAACCTAGATATTCTCTCAAAATACTGCAAACTATTAAGGAAATAATGAGAAAGAGAACAAAATGCCTCCAAATACTTGCTGGAAGTAATTATATTGGAGGATATTTGCCCCTTACTAGCTAATCCTTTTTTCAGTAACCTTTTACCTTAACTCTGTTGGAATAAAGTATAAGTATATTCACTAAATCAATCGTTAATGCAGATGCTGAGACTCGTTATCTGAATTCTAGTGATTTAGATAGAATCAAAGCTTTTGTAAGCTCTAGAGAGCGTCGTGTTTGGATTGCTCAAATTATGGTGAATCTCGTGAGCCCATCGTTAAGGAAGTAGGGAACCAGCTTTTTCAGAAGCACCCTGACGTTGTTTCTCCTGGTGATAATGCCTACGGCGAAGACATGACTGGGCTTGTTTGCGTGATACAAATTATTACTTGCGCTTGACTATTTATAATATCGTTGCTGACGATGTTACTCTTATTGAGGGATTAGACTTATAGGTGTTCGTGGAATGTAAAGTCTTTGGGCACCCCTATAGGAGCTGTTTTAGCAATTAATTAGTAGGTAATCAAGAGCTGATTTTTTCTTTTGTCTTGATTGATGTTTTACGAAGTCAGGGAATCTGGGAGCTAGTATTAAACTGCCAAAGGCTTATAAGCATTATCTATAGGTTTAACGAATTAGCGTTGATTCTTTAGCTCCAAGCCTTGGAAGTGAGAAGGTTCCGGATTTGAAGCGAGCGTGTAATTAATTTATTTTTAGATTTGAAAGAATAGGGTTTTGACTGATATAAAGGGCTGGCATCATCCCTGTCAGGAAATAAATCAGGTCTGTTTAAGTTAAATAATTCTAACTTGTAGCCTCAGCTCAACGTCAGGAGTATGCCAAGGAGAAATAAATCCTCATCAGTATTTAGGAGAGGCTTTTACCATGAGAATGTCCAAGATTACTGCTTACGTTCCTAGCCAAATTCGGATTCACACCCAGCGATAACTGCAAAATACCTATCTTACTAAGCTAACTTCTTATGATAACTGGTTTCAAGAACAGTAAAGAATTACAAAAATGGGTGGCAAAATTGTTAAAGTACAGTTAGCGACTGGTAGACAAGGAACAGATACTGGATTACTTTAAATTATTTTTTCTTAAAATGATAATTTTAAGAGAGGTCGAAAGGCCTCTTTTTTCGTTTTTTCTAGGGAGGGCAAATATGAGTTATATTATTTTCAGTTAAATATTTATAAGTAAATCATAGCAGAAAATGCTAAATTTCTTTTATGAAGGAGAAGAAAGGATGATTTACTTGGCTACTCCCTTTCAAAGCAGGGCTAATTCACTAAATAGACTCCTACCCCTTTGAAAAGGGAATCCCCCCCGTCCATCAAACAAAAAGCGCAACATCCTCTAGTCCCCCCCTTGACAAGGGGGTAGGGGGGATAAAACGGGAAATAGAAAGGGATATTGGAGGGATAAAACAGGGCTTTTAGAAATGAAGTCTGTTGCTACTAATTATAGTAGTCGCTAGAGCAGTTAATTAATAGAATAGAAGTAGTATTATAAATAGGGATTCGTTCTCGCAATCCATCCCGGAATCGCCTAATCATGACCAAACTTTATAGTTACGTTCCGCCTCAGCGGAATGGAATTCTATCTAGAAAATTTTGATTACTTACGAGATGCCATTGAGTATGTCTTAAATTAATATCCTATTTCATATAGCGTAGCTAAAACCGTCCTGGTGGTTGCTGTATCTGAACATGATATTACACATTCATACCTGAAATTATGGTTGTAACAAACATTGAGCAAATTGATATAAAATACCAACTATAGAGAGCGTTAGTTAAACTTTTGCCCTATATGATGGGGGTACTAAAGTGCAACTACGAACTGAGATTCTTATATACAATAATCAAGCAGACAGGATTTAGTTGGTATAGCTACATTTAGTTATTGAGTGATTGGTTTACGACTTAATACCAGAAAAAGTAGTACCATCATTCCAAATTCCTTTTGATGCAATTACTCTTTTAATTCTGACTCAAATTCAGCTTGCATTTGTTCTATTTCCTCAGCAGAAAATTTTGTCAGTGGATTGGGAAGATTTCCTAGAGAAGGATAGTTAACTAAGTTCCATCTTTTTTTGCATCTTCTAAACTTAAACAATTCCCATAGTTTTTATTTCTGAATCGAAATTATTTCTAAGTCTGCTTGTATTAATAACTCTTCAGATTTTTCCATAGTACTTACTGTATCTGATAGCTGTAAAAAAATCAAGATTAATACCATGTTTTCCTAATATTTTTTGCCCAACAATTCTTCCTGTAAAACCTGTTTCTGTGATACTATGCAAACCAATTAAACCACCAGGTATGACAAAAATGCAGACCAAAGATATAAAGTAGCTTGATGATAGATCAACAGGGGAAGAGCATTACACATAAAATTCGATCAAAACTGTTAATAATAAATTCCATATTTTCTGCATCTGCTAACTGAAATTCAATATTTTAAGATTTAATGCTGTCACCTTCTGCCTTGCTTGATCAAGCATTTCACTAGATATATCTATCCCTACAACATACCCATAATTACCCACTAACTGAATTACTTCAATGGCAACATGAGTACCTGTGGCAATATCTAAAACTAGATCTCCAGGTCGAATTTGTGCAGCTTCAAGTAGATGATGGGCAATTTTAGTATGCCACTGACTTTCATCATATTTTCGACTTATACTGCTATAAATATCAGTTAATTTTTATTGATATTGACCTAACTTTAATTGGTTATTCATCATTAAAAGGTAGCAAATAATAGTTTTTAACTTATATCATGTTCGGGTAATCAATGATAATAGACTGTTGATAAAGCAAATATTAAGATAGCTAGACTGCTGAATTTCGTGGGTGACGGCGGAAAGTAAAACCTCGGTGAATACAAAGAGATATACCCGCCTAACCCACCCTACACAAGAGTTTAAGTTGACTTTCACAAACAGTCTCTAGTACAGTAGGTTAAGTTGAGTCAGCGTTGCTGACATGATATTAGTAGATTCTTTGAGGATAGCTCTACCCAAAAATATATTTATTATTCCTTGCCTAGGGAATGCTATGGGAGCGAGTATAGCTATACCAAGTCGATTAAATAATGTTACAGATAGATAGATGGTCGGGAGGACAAATATTAAGCTTATTTAAAATTCATCTTAATAATTGAACACTTGTCTAGTTTTAATATACGCTGTAGCAAACATTTAGGAAATTGGTAGAATTTCAAATGTTGCGATAATCTTGATATAATCAGGTTGTCATTTATAAAACTCTGTGTTAGAAGAAAATATGCTACTTCTCATAATTGTTGAAGCTGTGATAATTCCAATCATCTAAAAAGAAGGAAGAAGTAAGATAGAAGTTGCTCAATTTTTCATGGGATTTTGACCTATTTTAATTGAAGACAACCAAGTAATAATTAGTGAGGAGAATTGAACTTAATATATACTGAAATAGAAAGGAAAGATTTATGTTATTATTTTATTTTTACTCAATTCCGGTCTGAGAATTAACTTATTTATTGATTTCCGCCGAAATGCAATCCACGCTGAGCAGTTAAAATTATTAAATAACCTATTAAGAATCTATATCTATGAAATATTCCGCATCTACATCTACCACAAAAAACTTAAAAGCCAAAGAAAATGAAGCAGAAAAATCTCTAAATCCTAACGCAGACTATAGCAAAATTGACACTAGCCAACTATCAGAAATGATGCAGCGCTATGTGGAAGTAAAGAAACAATATCCTCATGCTCTTTTATTATTTCGAGTAGGTGACTTTTTTGAATGTTTTTTTCAGGATGCTATTACTATTGCGCAAGAATTAGAGTTAGTACAAACCAGTAAACATGGAGGGAAAGAAATTGGTAAAGTGCCGATGACTGGAGTACCTCATCATGCTGTAGAAAAATATGCAGCTATGTTAGTTGAAAAAGGTTATGCGGTGGTGGTTTGCGATCAAGTAGAAGATTCTGCGATCGCGAAAAAAGAAAATCGCCAAGTACAACGTGAAATTACTCGCATTCTCACCCCAGGCACTCTCACCGATGATGGAATGCTCAAGCCTCGTTACAATAACTACTTAGCTGCAGTTGTCTTAGCCAAAAATCATTGGGGGCTGGCTTACACTGATATCTCTACTGGAGAATTTCTCACTACTCAAACTCAAGGTTTAGATAAACTCACTCAAGAATTGATGCGTTTGCAACCGTCAGAAGTGTTGTTTCCCACTAATGCTCCTGATATTGGTTTTATGTTGCGGCCTGGAGAAAAATCAGAGCATCTGCCAGAATCTTTGCCCAATTCTTTCTGCTATTCTCTGCGATCGCAACAACCTTTTACTCTAGGGGAGGCAAAGGAACGGCTATTGGCAAAATTTAAACTGACATCTTTGGAAGGTATTGGATGCGAACAAATCCCTCTTGCTGTTAGGGCGGCTGGTGGTTTGCTGGAATATCTCGAAGAAACTCAAAAAGAAAACCAAGTTCCCCTACAACGTCTCCGTAGCTATACCCAGGCTGATTTTTTGATTATCGATCACCAGACTCGCAGGAATTTAGAAATTACTCAAACGGTGCGAGATGGCACTTATCACGGCTCTTTGTTATCGGTACTTGACAAAACTAGCACTGCAATGGGTGGGCGTGCTTTACGACGTTGGTTGCAGCAACCACTTTTAAGTTTGAAGGGGATTCGGGCTAGACATGACACTATTGAAGAAATGATTGCTAATAGTGATTTACGTCAAGATATCCAGAGTATATTGCGCAAAATTTACGATTTAGAACGTCTAACTGGCCGCACTGGAGCAGGTACTGCTAATGCTAGAGATTTAGTTTTTTTGGCTGATTCTTTAACTAAACTGCCCGAACTTTCTGTTTTAGCAGATCAAGGAAAATCTCCCTATTTAAAAGTTTTGCGAAAATTGCCACCAATCCTACAAGAATTGGGGGAAAAAATTCACTCCCATTTAGTAGAATCTCCTCCCCAACATTTGAAGGAAGGAGGGTTAATTCGCCCTGGTGTGAATGAAAAATTAGATGATCTGCGCAGGTTAGCAGAAGAAGACCAACAATGGATTGCTAATTTGGAAGTTACGGAAAGAAAAAGGACAGGAATTCCTAATTTAAAGGTTGGTTATAATAAGGCTTTTGGTTATTACATTAGTATTTCTAAATCCAAGAAGGATTTGGCTCCGAACGATTATACTCGCAAGCAAACTTTGACTAATGAAGAACGTTATATTACTGAAGAATTAAAGGAAAGAGAAGTCAGAATTTTGACGGCAAGAGATGATTTGAATGAACTGGAATATGATATTTTTGCCAGTCTCAGAAGTGAAGTAGGGGAACACGCCGAAGAAATTAGAAATGTTTCTCGTACTGTGGCGGCTCTTGATGTTTTATGTGGTTTGGCAGAAGTGGCAGTTTATCAAAATTATGTCCGCCCTACTATGGTTGATAGTCGGGAATTGAAGATTGTTGAAGGTCGTCATCCGGTGGTCGAGAAGTATTTGCCTGCTGGTTTTTTTGTACCGAATACTGCCATATTAGGTAGTGAAAATGCAGAGGAAAATAGTTCTGGAATTACTCCTTATTCGGCGCCGAATTTAATTATTTTAACTGGTCCGAATGCTAGTGGAAAAAGTTGTTATTTGAGGCAGGTAGGATTGATTCAATTAATGGGACAAACTGGCAGTTTTGTGCCAGCCAGTTCGGCAACTTTAGGAATAAGCGATCGCATCTTTACTCGTGTTGGAGCTGTGGATGATTTAGCGACTGGTCAATCTACGTTTATGGTAGAGATGAATGAAACAGCAAATATTCTTAATCATGCCACTGAAAAGTCTCTAGTTTTATTGGATGAAATTGGGCGAGGCACAGCAACTTTTGATGGAATTTCTATTGCTTGGTCAGTGGCAGAATACCTAGCAACAGAAATTAGATCCCGCACAATTTTTGCTACTCACTATCACGAACTAAATGAACTTGCTTCTATATTGGATAATGTGGCTAATTATCAAGTAACTGTGAAAGAGTTGCCAGATAAAATAGTATTTTTGCACCAAGTGCAACCAGGTGGAGCAGATAAATCTTATGGTATTGAAGCCGGAAGGTTAGCAGGTTTACCAGATTCAGTAATTCACAGAGCTAGACAAGTGATGCAGCAAATTGAAAAACATAGTAAAATAGCAATTGGGTTAAGAAAAGGAATTAAGAAAAAGGAAGAGGAAGAAATAATCAGGGTAGAACAATTAGATATTTTTAGTGAAGATTTTGGAGATAGTTTGCTATGACGTTTGAACGAAATATTACTAATTTTTTTTAAATGACTGATGAGGTTTGGGCGTGTCATGCTAATCCCTGGAGTGGATTGACTATAATTCCTACATTACCTATATTGATGGTGTCAATTTGGAGTCTGGTTTGGATTGATTGGTGGTGTCTAATTCCGATTACTTTTCTGATAATTTGGGTAAGGATGGCTCAACCCAACCTACTCTAATAATTTCTCCCTCAAAACAGATACTCAAAAAACTTACATCAAGCAATTGTAGGTTTGGTTGTAACGATAGTGTTAGCGAAGCTTATCCGTAGGATAAACCCAACACAACCGTTGTATTCCAAATTTGAGAAATAATACTGATAATGTGTCTCAACCTAGAAGAATGCAAAGGCTTAATCAAAAAAAGGAGTTATGAATGTTCCATGCACAAGTACCAAAGAAAACTGCACCGATTCAGTTGTTAAAGCCTAAACCTCAAACAATTGGTATAACGGTAATACAGGAAATAAAACCAACACAGGAAATAAAACCTGCAAAACAAGGATTTCAAAGCATATGTCAAGCATTATGGGGAAATTCAAATACTGTTCAATTGACAAAAGATGGAGATGAAATAGAAGATGAAAATCAAACACTTTTGGTAGAAGACTGTCTGAATGTCGTGGGAGAATATCATTCTCAATCAAACAAAAGAAGAGAACAGGAAAAAAGATATTGTCGTGCTCATACTAAATCATTAAATTATTGGCTTGAAAATGAATTTCAAGATTCTGGTGGAAAATTTGGAGATCCAATAAAAGACCGTATTCTTTATGGACTAAAGTGGTTATAATCTCATTGCAATCAAATGATTCAACATTGCATACTTCCACAAGACAACAAAGATTTGTGGGAGCTTTTTATGAACTTTTTTATAGTGCACCCAAATGTAATTAAAAATTTCAAAAATATAATTCAAAGTACTTGGGATTATATAGAAAATTTAAAATCAGATAAAGGAGATGTTGAGTTCAAGGGAAAGGAACAGGAAAAAAAAGACCTTTTGGATTTAATTCCACAATTAAAAATTGTAGGAGCAACGTGGCAAGATACCTATAAGGCGAATTATGATTTAGCCTTGTCCAATGGGTTTCAAAATTTTACTCATCCTGATCAACTAAAGTTAAATTGGACTCAAGGAACACAGGCTGTGACTGGTCAACAAAATTCTCTAATGAATTACAAGGTAAGTCTAGATGCTCTCTTGAATACTTTAATTCAAAAAGGATTTTTACAAAAAAACGACAACAAATAATGGAATACCGTTCTGATTCTATACATAATATGGCTAACAAGTGTTATAAAATGAAAGGTGTATGGAAAATTGGAAATAAGCATGCAAAACATATTAAAACAACATATCCCAATAGAAAGTACAAACTTATAGATGTAGGGCAATTCAATGATTCTTTTTATAGGGAATATCCAGATCTCAACCCAAATTCAAAGCCACCTGAAGAATTCCCAACAATTGACGAGGATCGATTCCGAGAAATGATGGATAATTTTCCACCCCAAATCCCACTGCTCGGAAAACGAAAGGAATCCCAAGTTTTTGAAAAAGAAGAATCTGCAAACAAAAAACCCAGGAAATGGTAGTGGAATTTGAGTAGGAACACTTGGCGCTTTGAAAGATTGGTAACATAAAAAAGAGGATTAGAAACCTTGAAATTTGAAAACAACCATTAAATTAGATATCCCATCAGCTCATAAAGAGAGTTTAGGCTAGATTTGGGCTGAAAAATTGAAGTGCTAATAGGTTGAAACTAGCGATCGCTAGTTGATTTTTCAATCTCTCATAACGCCAGTTTGTTAAATTAATGGCTCTAATCCTCTACTTCATACAAAAAAACGAGTCTCACCAATCAACTTTCGATTTACTGATGTACTTTGTACAAACACCACATACTTCTCTAAATTATTAGGTCTAATCCTAACTGTTGTACCATTCGGCAAACCTAGCATTTCCCTTGCCGCTTCTCCTTCAAACAAATCCCCTGTTGCCCTATCTATTAAAATAACTTCCTTTTTCCCTTGAATAGTTTCTGTTTTCGTAAACTCATAAAAACCACGGCCTTTGTTAAAAATTAAACCATTTTCTACTACAAAAGTTTTAATTGGTTTATTTTCATCTACCTCCAAAACCTGAAACCTGCCTGGTGCAATAGCTCGCCAATCTGCTGATTCATAAACTGTTGTTTCTTCTCGGTTGAACATAGTATTGAAAATCTTACTTAAACCACGAGTCATCCGCCCTGTATCTACAACTTCTTGTTCATAATTTTCAGTTGTTCCTCAGAAGATTGTTGATAACAAACTGCTAAAATAAATCATTAATATAAGCAAATTGGTCTAAATCTAGATGAAACCAACCAGATTTTTCTGCTAGTTCTTTATAAAACATTGTGGCAAGACGACGATTTAATGCTTGTACCCCATAAACTGTAATTCCCAGAGCTGATAATTTATTCACTTCTTCTCGCCAATTTAGCCTTTGAGGATTTTGACTTGGTGGGTGAGGAATATCATCTCCAATTAATGCTAAAGATTTGGTTGCTTCTGGAGTCCAAGCCAAAGATTTGCCTTGATTTAATACTAATTCATAACATTCTGGTGCGTCTCCACCACTTGTCCTTTCTACGTTTTCTACAAAGTTACAAATAGTCTCTACATTTTCGGATCAATCTAATAGTTTTGTCACATAAGTAGAGTTCGATCGCAATAATCTCCATGAGCAATAATGCCAATCCTAATACCAGGAATTTCTGATATTAATCGAGTGACTGTATTTTTGATCTGGCGACGGACTTGAGTTAGGCAAGGATACATACTCCCAGTTGTGTCAAAGCTAAATACTACTTCTATATTATTAGTCATATTTCTACCTCTCAATTTTCTGAAAATTTACTGCAAAATTTCCCCTGGTATTAGCCTATAAATTTGCTCCTACCAGTTAAATAAATTGCTCAGATTTGAAAGCTTCTATTTATCTCCTATACTTAATAGTCTAGCTCATGTTGAACAAAGAGTCATTTAAATTGAATAAAAAATCAATCTGATTCAAACTTAGATTTTAGATTAATTAGGGCAGAATCAAGCCCTGGGAAGAAAAATTAAAATGAGTGAAAGACCACTCATTCATTGCTAAAGAGGATAGATCATTGGTAGAAGAACGCGCCTATTGGCTAGCATGGGCCACAATTAGCGGAATAGGTCCTATTGCCCTACAAAAGCTAAAACAGGAGTTCGGGAGTTTGGCCACAGCTTGGAAAGCAACCCCAACAGAATTAGGCCAGATATCAGGATTAGGTCGCCAGAAAATAGAGAAAATAGTTACGGAGCGATCGCATCTCAACCCAGAACAACTCCTAGAAGAACACACTAGCAAAAACCCTGATTTCTGGACTCCCGCAGATCAAGATTATCCCCGCCTCCTGCAAGAAATTCCTACACCTCCAGCAGTACTATATTATCGAGGGATCGTTGAGTCTCAAGAAATTCTAGGTATTACCCCCACAGTAGGAATAGTAGGCACCCGTCACCCTACAGAATATGGTCGCCGTTGGACTCGGAAAATCAGTGGAATTTTGGCCAAAAGCGGGTTTACAATCGTATCTGGGTTAGCTAAAGGGATTGATACGGAAGCTCATGCTGCTTGCTTAGAAGCTGGTGGGCGAACGATTGCTGTTTTTGGTAATGGAGTTGATAGGGTTTACCCAGCGGAAAATAAAGCTCTTGCCAAACAAGTAATTAAACAGGGGTTAGTTGTGAGCGAATATCCGGCAGGTGCTAAACCAAATTCGAAACATTTTCCCCAACGTAATAGAATTATAGCTGGATTAAGTCGAGCTGTATTAATCATGGAAGCACCAGAAAAATCCGGTGCATTAATGACTGCGGATATGGCGAATGAATTTTGTCGAGATGTGTATGTTTTACCTGCCCGTTTAGATGATGAAAAATCTCATGGTTGTTTGCAGTTAATTAATAAAGGTGCAGAGGTAATTCCAATTACGATGGATAAGTTATTAGAAATATTAGGAGCGATGCCATCATTAGATGTTGATGTAGTAGAATCTCCCCAACAATTGTCTTTATTTCAAGAAAAAAATCAGAATTATTTGCCTGATTTAGAACCTATTTTAGCCAAAGTTTTGCAGCATATTGATTTTGAACCTATTCATTTAGATTTAATTGTACAAAAAACAGGTTTATCATCAGGAGATGTTTCTAGTTCTCTTCTACAATTAGAATTATTAGGATTAGTTACTCAATTACCAGGAATGCGTTATCAAAGAAATTAATTCCCTTCTCTCTTAGTTTATAGTTGGGATATTGTCAATTGATAATTGACAAAGGCACTTATGCTGAAGGGTTAGAAGGGAATTTTACAAAAGTACCTTTGCCTCCCGGGGGAGTCGCTTCGCTTTCATAACCGGATTTAGTATCAGAGAGACTTTGATGCGTTAAAAAGTAAAAAAAATCAGATTTTATCAACCATAAAACTGCAATATCAGCGATTTTGCAGTTTGTTAAGATTAGGAGCGATCGCCCTTTTTAAACTTCTAATTTATGAATTATTTTTGATTTGCTCATAAATTTTCCTCGCCGTTTTTTCTCCAAATATTGTCTCCTTTCACTCTAAATATTCCACTGACTGTGACATAGTTTACTGGCCAAAAACGCTGCTTTAGCAATACCTAAGCGCTCGATAATTGCCGGCACACTTTCAGTTATAACCGATGCTATTTGAGGCACAACTAACTTTTTACCCATACTTATCCACCTCCAAAGAATCAACAACACTATTAACAAAACTCGTAGGGCTTTTAAGTATTATACTCCCTTGATATCTTTTAATTATTTTTTCATTACTTGTGATGAAAAAATCCACCCCAAATTCTTCCGCACAAGCCAAGTGCAGGGAGTCTACCCCTTTAATCCCCATATCTACTTCTATTTCTTCAGCTTTTGCCAACACACTTTCATTCAAACCTTGAAAAAATATTGCTTTCCGTAAGACACTTTCAACAAAAACCCACTTCTCATTGTATGGATTATTATATGAACAATTGATGGTTTTCAATTTTAATTAGCGCTAAAGCGCAACTAGGAACTTAGTGATCAGTTTTATAGTAGAAATAATATAGGTTCTGCTAGCTTATTAAAAATTGATAGTTTTCGATTTTAATAGAGATATATAAAGGTTTATAGTAGTTTTATTTCTAGTAATATCTTGAATAATTCTGGCCTCAAATTTTATCTAACCACTAACCCCTGTAAAGATTTCAGTTTCCTTTTCATTTGGTGAGGTAATTACCTATGGTGCATCTCAATCTACTGATAAAGTTTCCTATTTTATTGCTTCCTTCTCCCTTAATTTTAGGATTTAACCTCATATTATTGTTGTCAAATTTATCTATAAAGCCATCAATAGCTCAACCTCAAGTTATTTTTCCTACCTGCCCTACCAGTGAACTTCTCAACTACTCAAGCCTCCTTTATCTCAGACTCAACCAAGTATTCCGAGTTTGTGGTTAACTCAAGACTTCTTTGGTAGTCAAATCCTTCATACTTGGTTTGTTGACTCTGGTGATAGCTGGGTAATTTTGGTAGTCAATCAATTAATTTGGCAAGAGCGAGAATATATAGATCATTATAAGTTTGTCAACCATTTTGGCTCTGTAGCCAGACAATATGGTTATAACTTACAAATATGCCAACCAAGTCAAAAAAAACCAGTTGCTGCTTATTTTTGTGATTGGGAAACTGCTCCATTAAATTGTCATATAGAAATTGATTCTAGATTTGGTCAAAGTTTATTTAGTCTACCTAAGAAATTCCAATGATTCAGCTTCCCTACAGGAATGTGATACCATAGGCAAGAGGCAAAAGTACTGCCTACTGATAACTGTTTCAACTTTTAACTTTTAATCATGGATGAGGGAGTAATTAAATATCAATGTCATTGGGTTTACGGGGGATCTGTAGCGAGCGATCGCGTCACTCATTTAATGGAAAAGCGAGACTTAATGTATTCCTTGGGATTGATTGGGGTTTATGAAAATGGCATTGGTTTTGGCAATATTAGTTTGAGGATTCCCTACTCAAATCAGTTTATAATTTCGGGAACTCAGACTGGTCATTTAGCTACTTTAGGACCGGAATATTATACAGTAGTTACTGATTTTAATATCGACGAAAATACCCTAACTTGTTGTGGTCTGATCAAAGCTTCTTCTGAGTCTTTAACTCATGGGGCGATCTATTATTATCGACCAGAAATTACGGGTATTATTCACATTCACAACTATCGGCTTTGGCAGGAACTCATGTTTAAAGTTCCTACTTCTAATAAAGATGTACCTTATGGTACTCCACTAATGGCAAAGGAAATATTTCGCTTGTTTGATGAGGAGAATTTGGCGGGAGAAAAAATATTAGTAATGGCAGGGCATGAGGATGGAATAATTTGTTTTGGTAATGATTTAGATGAGGCTGCTGATATTTTGTTGAATTTAATAGATAATTAACTTATCAATCACTAATATACATTTTTATCCATAATCGGAATGTATATTCTGTTCCCTTAATTACTTAATAAAAAAAACTGGGAAGGAAAGTAGAGTAATGATTCCACTCACGTTCTAGCATTTGTCCGAAAAATACCTCAGCCCTGATCAAATCAATATGACCAACTGGACATCAAATCTAGATACCCAGATGTTGACATACTCCCGATGGTGCGCGATTACAACACCGCAGGATTGTGCCACCAAAATATTATCAATTGCGGTTTATACACCAGGTGATGTCCTCACCCTGTGCAAACGGCAATTTTAATGAAATACCCCATGCTTGTCAAGAGTAGAATTAGTATTATTTGTGGAGAGCTCTAAATGCTGAACATACACCCTTCCTCGACACTCGCCATTAGGGAGAGGAGTCGGCTCGAACACCAGTTTGTTAAAACCTATTGTATTCGTGCGACCTGAACTGGTAATTGAATTGAGACACCTTTCAGGGAGCCGACAGGCTCAAGTCTATGAGGGATTTCTACCCCA
>JAJEAQ010000164.1 GCA_022822685.1 Trichodesmium sp. jk18x7bins.61 | reverse complement strand
CGGATAACTAAAATTCTGATAAGTAGGAGGATATCTTGTTGAGCCCTCACCCACCCTACGCCTGAATTTAATTCCAGTTTGACAAACAATCTCTTGTGCTATTTCGTACGTCGCTATCAATTATCCGGATTTTTGCAGTTAGTCCTGAGAAGCTGTTCGTCAAGCAAATATAAAGATAACTAGAGTGTTGAATTCTGGTGGGTGAAGGCGGATAATTAAAATTCTGATGAGTAGGAGGATATCTTGAGCCTTCACCCACTCTATGCAAAGATTTTATTTGAGTTTTGCAAACAATCTCTTAGTGCCCATAATATATCTTCGGCCTCCCATAGGGGTGTTTTACTGATTTGGGTTGAACGTAGGATACTCAGTATAAGAGTGCTTATCTATATATAAAAAACTTGTTTAATCTAGAAAAATCAATCATATTTCCTCTCTCACATAGAATATAGGTAAAGCCACAAACAAGCAGCCTAAAAGCCACCCAAAAATATTAGAAATCAAAAATCTCTCTCCTAATAAACCAACAATTAGAAATACCGTGGCTACAGTAGCAAATAAATTATTAGCTGCCAACCTATTCTGTTGAACAATCTGACACTTAACTGTCATAAAAGCTGAGGCAATTATCAAAGCCATAAGAGGATGCCCAATAATTATGCGATCGCCAAAAATAAACCAGACTAAAGCAAACATCAAAGCATCTAACCAAAATTCCTTTTCCCTGAATCTAGTCAACCAAAAATTTTGAGTAGCTAACTGTGAGAGCTTTTTAAAATGCTGACTCTTTCCCAGCCTCACAATTTTATTTTTCCATCTAGCCTTATGATCAATTCTCAATATTCGTTGCCACTCCGGCACAGTTTTGCCTTGAGCTTTACCTAGTAACTTAACTTGCTCAATATTTTTCAATCTTAAATCAGTTAACTTAGCAGAAATTATATTTAAAACTTGAGCATAATTAACCTGTCTTTCTGGATTTCTACTAATCACAACTGTCAATGTATTTTTAACACTACTTACCTGAATTTTCATAGATTCAGGCTCCAAAACTTTCTGCAACTCCCTTCTAATTTCTACTGGCTGAGTTAACTTCTTCGGAATTGTTGAAGGAGAAAAATAAACAGTCTCCATGTAAGTTGACTGCGGATTGAGATGTCTCATAATAGCAGTAGTAGAATGATAACGCCGATTAGTAGCACCTTGTAACATCTTATCCAAAATTCGACCAAGCTCATTACTAACAGAGGTTTTCAAGTAATCTCGCCACACCCATTTACCATCTCTACTATCAAATAAATCAAAAGGTGGAACTTGAGTCAAAAGATGAATACAAGTCACACCTAAACTATAAATATCACTGGCAAAAACAGCTTTACCCATGAGTTGTTCTGGAGCAGTATAAGCAGCACTACCAATAATTGTACCGGTTGGAGGTAAACCCTTTTTCTGAACTAACTTAGCCGCCCCAAAATCTACTAAAACGAGTTTACTTGTAGTGCGACGAATAATATTTTCTGGCTTAATATCTCGATGAATAACTTGAGATTTATGCACAAACTGTAATACTGGCAATAAATCATTTAGTATTTCCCGAATTTTGACTTCATTGAAAACCCCTTTTTCTGCTAACTCCTGGGCAAGGTTTTTACCTTCAATATATTCTTGAACTAGATATTGTTGTCCATCCTGCTGAAAATATGTGAGTAATTGGGGAATTTGAGCATGAGTGCCTAGAGTTTTTAACTGCTGTGCTTCTTGTTGAAATAATTCGGAAGCTTTTTGAGTTGTTGTCTTTACCTGAAGTACTCCACTATCAGAATTTGTTTCTGAAAATAGAGGAGAATTTTGATAGTAATGGATATTCTGAGGAAAAAACTGTTTAATTACACAAAATTGCTGGAGTGAATGCTCTTCATCTACTGCTAAAAAAGTTCTACCAAAACCACCTTGCCCAATCATTTTCAGGATGCGATAGCAGGATTGGTTAGCTATTGTGAGATTATTATCTAGTGACGGAATAATTTTCTTTGTTTCCTGTTCTTCATTTTCATCTCCCCTAGTCTCTGTATCTAGATTCTGATTTAGGGGAGGCATTAGTAACAATGGTGAGTTGCAACTGTGGCAAAATTCATCATTGGGGGAGTTTTGCGGATTTTTGCAGTTAGGATTCAAGCAGTAACTCATTACAATAAATCAGGATTTTAATTATTTATTTTATCTAAACATGGCCATAATACCGACAGGTAATACCATTTGACGAAAGTCAACTCCTGGTGGTCAAGTCAAAAGGCCAAAGCCAGGCCGGAAAAGAGATTGAGTCCCCCAGTATATTCCGTCTCTCTTGCCTATTGCCTCTGTTGCCTACCCATTCCTTTGGCGAGGGGCTGTGTGCGTCACTAAAGTCCGCACCTTGTAAGCCCCATCCTGTCGTCGATGCAGGATCTCGGCGCTTTTTGCCTATTGCCTTTAAAGATAAGATTGTATAGGCTGAAAATTTTCATTTGTTTGTAGTCCAAAAGTGCAGTAGTGTAGCGCGGTTTAGAAATTCTCCACTCTTGAAGAAAGGAGTAGGGGATTGAGCATCATAAATCTGTGTAGTATTTTTGCTAGGCTCAAGAGAGCTAAATTTATCATTGCTCCAGATAGTTCAATATTTGCCCGCTCTACGATTCCCTTTCTTGATTTTCCATTTTAAGTAGGGAGCAGTTCACCGGGCCTTAATTTTGCCCATTTACCCATTTCTTGTTTAAAACTTTCACAACCGACAACATCCCATTCCATCTCAATTTCATCATGTCGGGGACGGATATTAACATTGATTGTAGGTTCAACAGGGTCAAAATTGGGATTTTCTGTTAAGTGCAGTTGTTCATGCTGAGTTTCTACAGCATGATAGGTGACACAACGATCTACATAGTGGCAGTTAACACAAATACACATTTATAAATACCTCTTTGAGACTCAACTCCAATTTTATCGATGCAATAATTTTCTATCTTAGCTGAAACCAGGAGAAGCCCCCACGGAAAAAGCCTCAGTATCACTATGGGATGAATCTTAGCATTAATCTGGGGTGTATTCTATTTTTTTATACTTCGGCAGCGATCGCCTAATTTAGTATTAGATTTATATTTATGAATTTAACTGTTGATTTTTGTGGTAATGCCAATAAATTCCCTGTCTACGATATGTCCTGAAACTTGGCCATTTGACCCCCTACTCCTACCCCAACCTGTTTATTTAGTAGGTGGCTCTGTGCGAGATGCTTTGCTGAGGCGGAAAACTGAATATTTGGATTTAGATTTTATTATCCTCAAGCAAGCAGTAAAGGTTGCCCGAAGTATTGCCAACCAATATCAAGCAGGGTTTGTGATATTGGATGCGGAGCGAAAAATTGCGCGGGTGGTGTTTAGAGGGACTACTGTTGATTTTGCTGAGGTTGAGGATAATAATCTGGAAGCAGATTTATGGCGACGAGATTTTACGGTAAATGCGATCGCTTATAATCCTTTTACTGATGAATTGATAGATTTGTTTAATGCTGCCCAAGATTTACAAGACGGTATGATGAGAATGGTAAAGCCTGCTAATCTTAGAAATGATCCCCTACGACTATTAAGGGCATACCGCCAAGCAGCACAGTTAGGTTTTGTAATTTCACCAGAAACTCAAGCGGCTATTCGAGAATTTGCTCCTTTACTCACTCGGGTAGCAGCAGAAAGAGTGCAGACAGAATTAGGTTATTTATTAAGTAATTCTCAAGGCATGGTTTGGATAGATAAAGCTTGGAGAGATGGTTTGCTTTCTAATTATTTCCCCACTGCGGGAGAAAGGCTGGAAATATTGAGGCAGGTAGAGATAGTAGCAGAGCGGTTAGGGAAAACTTGGGCACAGTTAAAGGTTGAGTTGGCTAGTGGGGTGCGCGATACAATGAAAACATCTTTGTTGGCGATCGCTAAATTGGCAATATTAGTAAATCCGAGCCCAGAGTCGGCAGAAACTGAGTTGATGCGCTTGAAATATAGTAATGTCGAAATTAGGAGCGCGATCGCTATTATCAAAAGTTTAACTAAACTATCAGAAACAAAAATTGCTCAAATGTCTGTCAGGCAACAATATTTTTTCTTTCAAGAAAGCGGGAAAAATTTTCCCGCTTTAGCAGTTGTAGCAGTAGCAAAAGGAATATCTATAGAGGAAATTTCTCCTTTAGTTAATCGTTACCTTAATCCTCAAGATGTAGTTGCTCATCCCACTCCTTTATTAAATGGAAATGATTTAATTACAGCCCTAAAATTACCCAAAGGGCCTCTAGTTGGGCAACTGTTAATGGAAATCCAATTAGCACGAATTGAGGATAAAATTTCTACAAAAGCCGAAGCAATTCAATTGGCAGAAAAATTAATTCAATCCTAAGAGTTTATATTTTTTCGATATATGACATATTTTTTTATTGGTGGATGTCCTCGAGCTGGAACTACTTTACTACAAAGTATTCTTTGCTCTGATGATACCGTTAATCCGTTAATTGGTGAGGTAGGCTATCTTTATCATTTAGTTAATGCTTATAAAACAGGTAAAATTGATTTTGATCGCCAGGGTAAATATTATTTTTCCAATCTAGTCGAACTCCGAAAATTTAGCGCGGAATTAGCAAATAAATTTTTAGAACATACCCGCAAACGTTATAGTAATGCCACTCATATTGTTCTCAAATATCCTCTCATAGCAGAGTTATTTTCAGATATTTATGAGTTAGTAGAAGATGTCAAGTTTCTATTGGTTATTAGAGATCCACGGGATACTATTGCCTCTTTAATTGAAGTGGGAAAGAAAATGTCGAAGTATGATGATAGTAAAACTAGACATTTAACTCCTATGTTTACGGAGCGAAAATTATCAGAATTTATATAATTTTATCGTCGCGCTTATGCACCTGTTTGGAATTGTAATTTAGCAGGTTTTCAAAGTAATGTTGGTTATATTAAATATGAATATTTAGTCTTAAATCCCACTACAGCTATTCAGCAATTACAAAAATTTTACTGGTTTAAATTTAAGTAGTTCTATTAAAGATGAGAAATGGCAGCGTAATCAAATTAATTATGCTCAGTTGAGTGATGCAGAGAAACCTTGGTACTCTGAGCTTTATGGTAGTCAAATATCTTCGAGAAGTGTAGGCCATTATCGTCAAGTTTTGGCAGAGGCAGAAATTAAATTTATTGAGCGAGTGGGAGCAGATATATTACAAATTTTTCGTTATTAAGAGATAGCGATCGCTCTAACTTTGTAGATTGAGTTGAGGTACGTGAAAAAACCAACTCTAAGTTGGAAAGAAGTCTGGAAGTATGTCACCTTTTTTGAATTATAAAAATGTAGCGATCGCCATGACTTGGAAGTAGGCAGTATAAAATCTGTGTAGATTGAGTTGAGGTATGTGAAAAAATCCAACTCTAAGTTTGGGAGTATGTCACATTTGTACCTTGGGCTGAGGTATAGAAACCCAACTCAAATATCATGTTCGCTAAAACACTCATAATAAATTTTGTACTTACTAGCCACACTATATATTTAATTGGAGCGCCGCATCGCAACTACAAACCAAGATTTGTATATGTAATAACGGAACTTTCAAAATAGCTGCCCTATAAATTATACCTGCGGGCAGATGGCTGATAAAAAGAGCGATCGCTATAGTATTTAACAACTAATTAGCAATATAACTATCTGATAAAATATACAACAATCTCAAAAAAATAAATTGTCAATTTGAGTAATTAGAGATATAATACCTTACCATAAATAGATAAAAGTATTGATTTGATTTAGGAAATAAAACTTTAATAGTTGTAGTTCAAAACTGTTGTTAGAGAGAATAAATATGATCCTTAAATATTGGAAACATTTTATACTAGGATTACTTCTAACATTTGTGATAGGAGTCTGTGGGATCTTGAATCTGACCTCAAAACAGGAAAAATTACCTATGGTAGATCTGATAAATACTCCAACTTTACCAGAATGGATAGAACAAATTAGTCCGACGGGAGAAGCAGCAAATTTAAGTCAAATTCGGATTCGATTTAAAGAACCTTTAATTCCTCTAGAAACTTTAGATACTCCAGAGCAGCAGGAAAAGCTGAAAAAATTTCAAATTTTCCCAGAATTACCCGGTCAATTTCGATTTTTTACTCCCCAAATGGTAGGGTTTCAACCAGCCAAAGCTTTTCCTAAATCTACAAGAATAAAAGTAACTTTAAAAGCAGGTTTATCTGACCTTAAGAATCATCAACTAGAGTCAGATTTAGTTTGGACTTTCAACACTGAACCAGTCAGACTGACGAATTTACCAACCAGTAAGAAGAAAAATAAAAGAATAGAAGTAATTGATATTAATCCCCGGCTTAAATTTACATCAAACGTAGAATTGGATTTAAAATCTATCCAAGAAAAATTAAAATTTGTGGCAGATGAAGAGACAACTCCTGTACCATTTACCATCAGTTTGGAAACTCTAAAACCTAGCTCAGAAACAGAAAATCAGAGAGCAGAATTTGACTCTGGGATGGAGCAGTGGACTTATGCTATTACTCCCCAAGCAACTCTCAACAAGGGTACTAAATATCGCCTGGAATTTGACTCTGGAATAGAACCTGTTCAAGGTAATTTACCTAGTCAAACGCCTTTTGTGAGTGAAGTAGAAACTTATGCTGATTTTGAATTGTCAGAATTAAAATTTTCCCCAGGCAGCGGCAGGTTTGTCAAAGGCAATCCGATGTTGGAATTTAATCATCAAATTGTCGCTGATTCAGCAGTAAACAATATCACAATTAGCCCCACACCAAAAAAGAATCAAAAATTAATTCAAGCCTATGATAACCATAATATTGTTAGCATTAATCCTTGGGCATTAGAACCGGAGACAAACTATACAATTACTATCGGTGCTAATCTCGAAGATAAGTTTGGGCAAATTTTAGGAAAGCCAGTAGTTTTAGATTATCAAACAGGAGATTTAGTCGCGGATTTATCTGTGCCGAGTGGGTTAAATATATTTCCATCTAGTCAGAATTTACAACTGAATATTTCTACAGTAAATTTACCAGATTCTGAATACAAATCTGCTTATCAAGTAATACAGCCTACAGATTTAGTTTATACAGAATCTGCTTATCCTCTAAATAATCGTAAGACTTTATTGCCTCCACCTGAGCAGTGGAAAAAGTCTCCTGTTTCTGGTGAAAAAAATCAAATTACAGAAGTAGCGGTGCCTCTAAGAGAACAACTTGGCAGTGAGACAGGAATGTTGGCTTATGGAGTACAAGCACGTACAAGAGTTTATGAACAAAATAGTCAACAAAAATGGCAGGAACCAACATTTTATGGATTAGCACAACTGACTAATTTAGGAGTATTTGCCCAGTGGTTCCCAAAATCAGGAATTATTCGAGTCAATCATCTGGATGATGGTTCTCCGGTAGTGGCAGATGTGGAGATTTATCAATCTCAATTAAATGCCAAATCTCAACCTAAACCAACCGCTTGTGCTACTGGTACAACTGATGAAAATGGTTTGTTGATTCTGACTCAAATTGAGTTAAGAAAATGTATGAATGGCGATCGCTTTTCCGAGCCTCCAGAATTATTAGTCATAGTTAAAGAAAATCAAGATTGGGCATTTGCTCGAACTAAAAAATATAGTGGTTCTTATGGCTATGGGATTTATTCTGGATGGGATAGTGGTAAACCAGAATCACGGGGTATTATTTTTTCAGACAGGGAATTGTATAAACCAGGGGAAAAAGTTTGGTTGACTGGGGCTGCTTATTATTTGGAAAATAATGAGTTAAAACAAGCTAAAAACACAAATTATAATATCATTCTAGAAAATCCTGATGGTAATCAGAAATATTTAGGTACTCGGAGAACTAATGAATTTGGTACTTTTTCCCTAGAAATTTCTCTGGATAATAATCAACCATTGGGTTATTACAATGCTCAGGCAACAGGAGAAAATGGTGTAGAAATTTTTGGGCAGTTTCGCGTTGCTGAATTTAAACCGCCTAACTTTAAAGTAGACCTCAAACTGAATCGAGAAATTGCCTTAATGGATGAAGAAATTGAGGCAAAAACTGAGAGTAATTATCTATTTGGTGCCCCAGTTAAAGGGGCAAAGACTAAATATTATGTGACTCGTCAACAAACAGATTTTACTCCCAAAGATTGGTCTGAATTTTCTTTTGGTCGCCAGTGGTTTAGGCCGGAAAAACCACCGACTGTTCCTAATAATGTACTGCAAAAAAATGTTGTCCTAGATGATAATGGTGCGGGTAATCAAGTATTTAAAGTCGGAAAAGATTTACCCTATCCAATGAATTATCGAGTTGATGTAGAAGTGACAGATGTATCAAATCTTTCTGTAGCTGATACTCAAACATTTACTGCCCTACCTAGCAAAAAGTTCATCGGTTTAAAAAGTAAATTTGTCGCTGATGCAGGTAAAGAATTCCCGGTGGAATTCATTGTTACTGATACACAAGGCAAATCACTTTCTGGGGAAAATATTCGCCTAGAACTACAAAAAATGGAATACAGTAGTGTGACTCAGGTAGTCGCGGGTAGTCGCCACCCAAGAAATCAGGTAGAATACAAAACCGTTGCTACTGAACAAATTACAGCCGGAAGAAAACCTAAAACTGTTAACTTGAACCCATCCGAATCAGGTTCATATCGCATCCGAGCTAATTTCGCTAATGCTAAGGATGATGTTACTGCTACGGATATCCAGATTTGGGTAAGCGGCACAAGTGAGGTTTATTGGGGGAATCGCGATGACGATCGCTTGGAAATTAAACTTGACAAAGAGACTTACAAACCAGGAGAAACTGCAACTGCTTTGATTCAGTCGCCATATCCAGAGGGTGAGTTATATTTTGCTGTTGTGCGCGACAAACCTTTGTATGAAAAAATTACTAAAGTTGCGGGTGGAGCGCCGGAAATACAATTTCAGGTGACAGAAAATATGCTGCCTAATGCTGCAGTAGAAGCGGTATTAGTGCGTAAAGGTGAACCATTGCAAGATTTGGCAGCTGGAAGTGTGGAAAATTTGATGCAGGTTGGTTTCGCTCCATTCAAAATTAGTTTGGCAGACAAATACTTAAATGTAGAAGTCAAACCTCAAGCAAGAGAAGTCGCACCAGGAGATGTGGAAATGCTGGAATTGGTGGTGAAAGATAGTCAAGGGCAACCGACGAAAGGGCAGTTGACTGTAATGGTGGTGAATGAAGCAGTGTTACAACTGACTGGATATCGTCCGCCAGATTTGGTTGAGACTGTTTATGCTCAACAAGCAATATCAACCCGTTTCAGCGATAATCGTCCGGAAGTTGCCATGGAGGCTATGTCATCTCGGATGAGAAAGGGTTGGGGTTTTGGCGGTGGTGCATCGTCTGGTGCTGCTAATACTCGCATCCGCACAGATTTTCGGCCTTTGGCTTATTACAATAGTTCTGTGATTACTAATGAGCAGGGTAAGGCTAGGGTAAGTTTTAAGATACCAGAGGATTTGACAACCTGGCGCGTGATGGCAATCGCTACTGATGAGAATTTGCATTTTGGGAATGGGGATGCGACTTTTATTACGACGCAGCCATTAATATCAAATCCAGTTTGGCCACAATTTGCCCGCATCGGCGATCGCTTTGAGGGGGGCGTAGCAGTTACTAATAATACTGGCAAACAAGAGACTCTGAAAATCAATGCTGAAGTTAGTGATAATATTTTGTTTGCCAAAGATTCCCAGACTACAGCCAATCTGAAAACAAGGGCAGACTCAGGAACTAATGCTTACCGCTTTGATATGGAGGCTAAACAAGCTGGTGAGGGGCTGGTGCAGTTTACTACTGAGCTGAATAACATTGAGAATGATGGGTTTCAGGTTTCTTTGCCTGTGCAGTCGTTGGCAGCTAGTGAAAGTGTGGTGGATTCAGGTACTACTGACAGTCGAGTGCAAATTCCTGTGAATGTGACTGAGAATGTGATGCCAGATGTAGGGGGGCTGGAAATTTTGATGGCGAGTACGCTGATACCGGAAATCACTGCTCCAGCAAAAGAAGTGTTACAGAAGCCACATTTGCCATTCTTGGAGCCAGCAGCCAGTCAGTTAATGATCGCTACTAATCTAGAAATTTTGAGTGAGAAATATGAACAGGCTTTTGCTGATTTTAATCCCCGAGATGAGGCAAAACAGGCATTCGATAAATTAGAGGATTTGCAACTGCCAGATGGTGGGTTTGGTTATTATCCAGGGTTAGAAATTTCTAATCCCTTTATAACTCCTTATGCCGCCGAAGCGATCGCTCAAGCCTCAAAAGTATTCCCTGATTTAGTTGACGAGTCGATGCTGAAGCGTCTGCGGAATTACTTAAATGATTTGTTGGCCGTTCCTGGTAAATATGACTCTTGTCAAGAAAAACTCTGTGAAAATCAAGTGCGTTTGGATGTGTTGATGGCATTATCAGAGTTAGGAGACACCCGTAATAATTTTCTGTCAGATATTTATCGACAACGGGAGCAACTGTCTCAGGTAAACCAGATTAAACTTGCCCGTTACTTATCTGTTTTTCCCAAATGGCGTCGCCAGTCTCAAGGGATGTTTAATGAGATTCAAGCCAGTGTTTATGAAACTGGGCGCAGTGCTACACTGAATTTACCACCTACTTGGGGTTGGATGAACTCAACTACTGTAGCCCAAGCCCAAGCATTGCGACTATTTATTACTCGTGATGCTAAATCGGAAGTAGTGGTTCGACTATTGCAAAGTTTACTGAATTTACGGCGCAATGGCACCTGGCTCACTACTTATGATAATGCAGAAGCTTTGAGAGCGTTGGTTGTTTATAGTAATACCCAACCTACTCCACCGAATTTTGTGGCAACTGCGAAATTGTCAGGCCAGGAATTAGATACAGTCAAGTTTCAGGGTTATGAAAATCCGAATCTATATATTAATGTGGCAATGGATGGGTTAGCCAGTGGCGAGCTAGTTTTGGAGAAGTCAGGGGAAGGGAAGTTGCACTATTTAGTTGAGTACAGCTATCGTCTACCAGGAAATCAACCGGGAAGGTTTAATGGTTTGCGGGTAGCCCGTGAAGTTCGTTTGGCAAATACTGAAGAAGTGCTGCAACGGATGGATTTGTCTCAGGCGGAGTCACCGTTAAATGTAAATGCAGGGCAGGTGTTTGATATTGGAGTAGAAATTATTACAGACCGGCCCGTAGACCATGTGATGATTAGTGATCCACTGCCAGCCGGCTTTGAGGCGGTTGATACCAGTTTCCAAACAGCCACTTCCGCAGTGCAGGCAAAGGCAGATAGTTGGCAGATTGGTTATCAGAAGATTGATCGCGATCGCGTAGAAGCTTATGCTGATAGTTTACAGCCTGGGGTGTATACCTTGCACTATTTAGTACGTTCTGTAACTCCTGGAACATTTGTGTGGCCTGGAGCTGAGGCCTGGTTACAATATGCACCCGAAGAATTTGGGCGATCGGCTACAACAACGTTAGTTGTGAAGTAGTAACTTATCAAAAAATCTGTGTTTGTAGTTGGGATGCGGCGCCATTGTAATTGTGGCACTAGGGCACAACTACATATTACCCTCTAAATTATTGGTTACGTCGATGAACCATTGTTGCGTTAGCCTGATCTGTAGGCACTACTAATAGTTCGCTAATGTTAACATGGGGCGATCGCGTCACACAGAAAAATACCAAATCTTATTTATCATCTCCTGTTAAATGTGTCTAGTCTTTGTTAACATTTTTAGCTTTTTCTGTATCCCCATGGAACCGGACTTCACTAAATTCTGTTTCAACTAGGCCTGGTTGAATCTCAGTAACTCGTACCGGAGTTCCTAACAAATCCTGTTTCAACCCTTCAGAAATGGCCCTGACAGCAGCCTTAGAAGCACAATAAACATTACCTCCAGGGTATGCAGCACGACCAGCAATTGAACCGATATTAACCACATGGCCTCGACCTCGACTGACCATTCCTGGGACTACAGAGCGAGTCATGTATAATAATCCTTTAACATTAGTATCAATCATTTCTTCCCAATCGTTGAAATCTGCAACATAGAGTTTATCTAAACCGCGACCTAAGCCAGCATTATTAATCAAAATCTCAATATCTTTCCATGCTTCTGGTAAAGAATTTATAGCAGATTCAACTGCTAGGCGATCGCGTACATCTAGCTGCAATAAATAAATTTGACTCTGAAATTGTTTAGTCAGTTCATCAGCAAGTTCTTCTAGTTTTTCTTGGCGACGAGCAGCTAAAATTAGTTTCGCACCTGCTTGAGCAAATACATTTGCACAAGATGCCCCAATCCCACTACTACTACCTGTAATTAAAACTATTTTCTCTTGAATGGAAATCATTTTTACCTTTATATTAAGTCCTGTTGAGCAAGTTAGAAAGCATATCATTATAGATTTTACTTTCATAGTAATAGTAAGCGATTTGCCATAGCACTTTCTAGACTCTCTCGCGGCTGTTCAAGCATCCACAGAGAACACAAATAAGCCGCACAAGAATCATACAGATGACTAAATTCTTGATCAAAACTAGATAAATCTAAACAGGCTCGGACATATTTGACTAGATGAGCATCATTCCGAATTGCTGCTTGGGTTGCTAATTCTGCTCGAATTGCCAGTTTTTGATTGTGATCAGCGTGCCAAGCAACTGATGCAGCCTCTTTAGGAGAAGACAAAAGAGCCTCATGGAAGTTAGCTTTAGTTTTGGGTAATTCAGCATTTAGGTCAAGATCTTTGCTGCCAATCGTTGCTCGAAAACTCAGTACCCACATACAAGCTGCCAGGGATGGGTTAGGAACCTCAGTCATCAAAGGAGCAATCGCCCATCCAGCTTGCGGTAATGTCAAGCAATGAGTCCAACCATATTTAATATCTAGAGGAGCTTGAGTTAAACCTGCTTCATCCTCCCAATTATCCTGTAACATCGAATAGGCAGCAGTGCGCGTACAAGTTTGGAAAACTCGATGAGTCAACTTTGAAGATGCTAAATTTGGCACTCGTTGAAATAAATTTGCCAGAAGATTTTCCTCCTGTGCTGCTTCAATTAAGGCTCGAACTGTTGATTGTTCAGGTCTTTTGATTTTAGGTATTGTAGCAAATTCATCTACCAGCGCTGTTTCTGTTATATAATCATTATCATTGAAACTACTTGCTTTTGTATCCTCCATTTCCTGTTGAGATACTTTGAGAACCGCTTGGGGATCTGCGGCTAATTCTCTGACAATTCTCCGCAATAGATAAAGCGATTTTGGGCTGAGGTCTCCCTGAAGCCGATTGGCCATCATCAAACCAATATGGGCGTGGCTAGCGAGTGTAAGTGTCCAGATACTTTTTGAGGCTAAAGCGTCAATTAATAATCGAGAGCCAAACTGATTGGCCATTGCCATGCTAATCCTATCCGCCATATCTACATCCCCAGCCATAATCGCACATTCCAAGCGCTCTCTTGCATCTTTCCAGTTGTGAAGGTGTGGCAATTCTAGTGGCAGGGGAATTGAAGGACCGTGGCTTTGATACACTGCGGTAGTAGCGAGTATCTGCAAACGAGCCTGGGTTTTTTCCTTGGGGCTTACTAATGCTAAAAGACGGTATCTTGCCATTATTTCAAGGGGAGCATGGATAACGAAACTATCAAGATAGTCCTTCGGTTGCCCTACAATTTCTGCTGCTTCGGTAAACAGAAAATGATCAGACAATTGCTCAAGTTCCCGTTCTTGATATTCTGGGATTACTCGTTCAGGATTAATGTTGTCAAGGATATTCACTTATTTATTTATTTTTCTCCTAGGTTTATTTATTCGATAGTTCTTTGATGATGCTGCTCAAATTAAGGTGAGGCATTAGGGAAGCTTTGTGTTTTCGGCTCTCGCTGACATAAAACGCTGCGCGACATGAAAAGTAATCCCTTCATTGTCACTTAATCTGAGTTTAACAAACAGTCTCTTACTCATCCAAAACTCGTAAACGATAGGTGCTAATTGTAATACCCCCCTGGCGCATTAAAACTGCTGATAACCATTGATACTGAGAATTAGCTGGAGCTTCACCTATTTTAAAAATTCCACCAGAAGACAATACTTCTAATTGAAAAATTGCTGGTTCAAAATTATAATAATCTTCATTGGCTGGCTTTTCCCAAGCAGCTCCTAACATAATTTGTTCACCCAAAGGTTCTTCAACAATCACATCAAAGTTATATTTTTCACCTGCTTTTAGCTCCTTTGGTAAATTGATATCAATAGTAGGTGGCTTTTTTCCTGATGTTAATTGATTCTGCTCGGTTAAAATCTCCTGTTCAACAATTTTCTGATCTTCATAGCGTTGTTTAGAAGTAATAATAGACCTTAAGTTTATATCTCTATCCCTCATTTCCTGAACACCAGTAATATAGGTAACAGTTTCCGCAACAATAGCATCACCATCTGTTTCCCAAGATTTAACTTCTGTACGATATTTAACTGATGTATAGAGTTGCCAAAACTTGCCTAAAGCTGCTGCCAAACTTTCCCGATTGAAACCATCAGAATTAGTAAAATCATTACTATAAAAGTCCATTACATCATCTAAATCTTGACGACTGGCTGCTCGGTCAATTTTTTTCAAAAGATTTGTCAGTTCATCAGGAGCTTGAGACTTGCCTTGAGCCCTAGCCAAATTAGGGGATAAAACTACTACAGAAAAAACGGTTAAACTCAGTAATAATGATCTAGATAATACTGTCGATAATTTCTGGAATTTCATTAAAAATTTGCTTTGAGAATGCTCGGTTCTTGCTTTTAACTGTGTTGTTAAATCTTCTTTTTTCTTAGTCAGTAATGAAGAGTCTTGGTGCGGTTGGCTTTGAGGTTGATGAAATCGGATTTGAGAAATAGTCATTTTTAACTTATAAAAGTTGTTGGTTGATGATTGATTGGTGACTAGAATCGGAGTTGATGGCCATTAGTTAAATTTTGGCCAAATATTACTGCTCTAACTACCTATATTAAAATATTGCTCTTAGTTCAGTTCTAATATCAGGGAGATAGAAACCTTGACAAATTTACCAGTTAGATTATTAATAGCAGCCAGTGGCACTGGCGGACATTTATTTCCAGCGATCGCCACTGCTAACCAATTAAAGGATTATCATATTGAATGGGAAGGAGAACCTCATCGCTTAGGAACTCAGTTAGTACCATCCCAGTACCCCCTCCATACTATATCAGTTGAAGGTTTTCAGCAGAAATTGGGCTTGGGAACATTCAAGGTTTTGAGTGGACTTATTGCCTCCATTCTACAAGTAAGACGTATATTGAAGCAGGGAAAATTTCAAGGATTGTTTACCACTGGCGGTTATATTGCAGCTCCTGCTATTATCGCGGCTCGCTCCTTGGGATTACCAGTCATTCTCCACGAGTCTAATGTTTTGCCAGGGAAAGTCGCACGCTGGTTTAGCCGTTTATGTAATGTTGTGGCAGTGGGTTTTGAGGAGGGGGCAAAATATTTCCCCACTGGTAAGACTGTATATGTGGGAACTCCTGTCAGGGAACAATTTTTGTCTTCCCAATCCTTAGATTTTTCTATTCCAGAAAATGTCCCTGTGATTGCAGTTGTTGGAGGTTCTCAAGGGGCAGTAGCAGTTAACCAATTGGTTAGAGAATGTATTCCAGCATGGGTAGAAGCTGGAGCATGGATTATTCATCAAACAGGGGAAAATGATCCAGATGCTTTGAGCATAGAACATCCTCAATATTTTCCGATGGCGTTCTATAATAATATGCCTGGTTTATTTCAACGAGCTAATTTGGTTATTAGTCGGGCAGGGGCAGGCACATTAACAGAGTTAGCTGTTACGCGTACACCATCAATTTTAATTCCTTATCCCTATGCTGCTGATAATCATCAGGTTTATAATGCTAATGTATTTGCTAGTAAGGGAGCTGTTTTAGTTTTTACTCAGGCTGAATTGACTACAGAGAAACTCCAGAATGAGGTTTTGAAGTTATTAAAATCACCAGAAAATTTAGAGAAAATGGCTGTGGGAGCAGAGAGTTTAGCAGTAAAAGATAGTGCTAATCAGTTAGCAAATTTAGTGCGTCAGTTTCTCAATCGCAAATCGGCTGATAATTAAAAGAAGGAAGAAAGTCAATTTAAAAATGGATTTTTACCTGAAAAACACATTGGGATTTAAGCAACTTAAGGATGAGGCGTGGGGGATGCAAAACTAACTGCATATCTCAGGCAAGATGCCTGAGCTACTACGAAAAAAGTTAGAAAGAAAGATTTACATATTATTACCTTACTTTTGCTTTTACTCTTCTTCCCTCTTCCTTCGAGCAAAGCAGGTTAAACATCCATTGCAGTTTGAGAGAATCAGCTATGCGGTATGAATATTTATGGGTAAAGTTGAGAAAGTTAGCAAGAGGCGAAGGGCAGATGATGACTGAGACAAGCGATCGCCTTCTCGCAACAAATAATCTTTTAACTTTTTCCAGAAGGATAAAAACGGCTAAAAGAAAAATTGTCAAAATCTTAATAATTGCTTGTTTACTACCTTTACTATTTTTCATGCTACCCGCTTGGGGGCAATCTACAAATAATGAGATCAAAACAGCTCCAGTAGAATTCAATGGTAAAAACTTGTTTCAAGTAGCAGGTAATGATGGGGCAAATTTAACTGCAACTAAACGAGCAGAAATCATCAGTAGCAAATTAGAAAATATTTTAAGTTCCAGTGATTCTGTCGAGGTAGAGATAGCTAAGCAAAAGCAGGAGATAATTCTGCGTGTTAATAATCAATACTTACTCACAGTAACTGCTGCAGATGTCAAAGCAAAAATGGAAATCAGAGAGCAAGCAATTATTTGGAAAGATACAATTGAAGAAAGTTTTCAATTAACAAAAAAAGAAAATCGGCAACGTTACCTCATCAGAGTATTATTCATTAGTATTATTTTAGTTGTAGTAGCTTTAGCTATAGAATTATCTTTGAGGATATTGGCATCAAAGATTAACGATTTATGTGAGAAAAAATATTCTCATATTTTCAGTTATTTACCAAAAGTTTGGCCATTAATGGCAATTACTATCAGAGTAATAGTATGGGCAGGAATTATTATTTATATCACAGATACAACGCCATTTGCTCGTGACTATCGGAATCAAGTATTAGAAATTTTGGGTAATAGTTTGACTTCTCCTATTTTTAGTTTAGATAACAAAGGTTTTTCCATTTTAGATGTGGTATTTTTGCTCGGATTAACCATTGGAATGTGGAAAGGAGTTTGTTCTTTTACGACGATTCTGAGAACCAGAATTATTGGTTTAACAGGAGCAGACAGGAGTGTCCAGGATACAATAAGTTTCTTAGCTCAATATGGTTTAATTTTTTTAGGTCTATTAATTATTCTACAACTTTGGGGTGTAGATGTTAGTTCTTTAGCAATCATTGCTAGTGTGCTTGGTGTAGGTATTGGCTTTGGTTTACAGAATATTGCTAATAATTCTATGAGTGGCATTATTCTAGTTTTTGAGCGACCTATTCAAGTTGGAGATTTTATTCAAGTTGGAGATTTAGTCGGGATTGTTCAACGTATTGGTTTGCGCAGCACTTACATCACTACTTTAGACCAAGTTTCCTTAATTGTGCCTAACTCTCGTTTTCTAGAAAATGAAGTTTTAAACTGGAGTCATGGCAACCCTATTTCTCGGATGAGAATACCAATAGGAGTTGCTTATGGCTCTAGTATTAATTTAGTTCGGAAATCTATTTTAGAAGTAGCGAAAACTCATCCCGAAGTATTATTACATCCATCGCCACAACTTTGGTTTCAAGAATTTGGTGATATAGCTCTAAATTTTGACTTGTTTGTTTGGACTAGGGAACCAAAGAAACAATATAAACTCAAAAGTGAATTAAATTATCGCATTGAGGCTAATCTACGCAAATATGGAATTGGATTTCCTGTTTCTCACCGATATTTACATTTAAAATCCCCTGAAATAGAACAAATAATTGAAGCTTGGATACAAAAAAATTCTCCTCCCCAAGCACAAATTTATTATCCTGATAGTTATCTATCTAAGCTAGAAAAAAAAGTTTCTGTAGATTTACATAAAGAGGATGTTTCAAAAGTATTAACTACAGATTTTATTGACCATCAAGATGAAACAGACAATGATATAGATATAGATACCTTGATTAAGGAAATGCGCGGTCCTCATGGCA
>JAJEAQ010000257.1 GCA_022822685.1 Trichodesmium sp. jk18x7bins.61 | reverse complement strand
ATATTAAAAGATCTGTCGAAAATAACTCAATTAATTTCAATATTTGCTCATCAATAAATTTAATCTTTATTTAAGAATAATTTGTTGAATTTGTGCTACGGCATCTGTAATACCTTGGGCAGTTTGAGGAGAAAACTGTTCCCAAAATTCAAAGTTAACTGCAGGTATCAATATCCACCAAGCCGGGGTGCATGATGATATAAAAATTGACTGAGAGTAAGTAGCGATCGCGGCTCTTCGGTATGCCCTAAACTTTTGCTTTGTAAGGAGGATGGGGGGAAGTGTTACAGAGTTAATGAACTTGCAAGCCTTGTTGAGAGGTAGGGAGATAAGCATCAACAAAAATGACTAATTCAACTTTGGATATGGTTTCTGCAAGGGGGTGAGTTGATGAACAAGGAGCGATCGCACATTGAGCAACTGCCACTCTGCAACTAGCTCTGCTACTCGTTTGCCAGCACCATCATCACTGCGTAGAGTGTTACCGTAACCTATTACTAATACTTTAGTCATTATACGAATTTCATGCAGTTTTTGTAGGTAGAGTTGAATTACGTAGCTTGCTTCCTGCAGGATAACCCAACTCTCAGGTTAATAGTATATAAAATCTGGCGTTGCATATTTGCGGGATGAATTGTAGGCCCTGATGTATTTCCAAAGACTCATCTCTTGATTCAGCAACGCCCAAAAAATACGTCAGACTCTTAATATTCCAACCATATTCCAAACTACAACTCAAGAGCTACGAGGAACAATTCAATGGGATAAAGTTGCTGTTTGCAAGTTTAATCCTGATTGGAGTGGGGAGTTGATATCAGAATCAGTAGAAAATTGTTGGAATATTTTAGTACATGACCAAAATAATGATCCTACTCTCAAACAAAACCTATTAGAAGAAGAAAACTGTCAAGCCAAAGATTTAGCTAACCCTAACGCCATCGAGGATACTTATCTGCAAACAGAAAAAGGTGGTATTTATAGTCAAGGCACAAAATACCAAGTAGTTGAAAACATATACAAAGCTGGATTTAGCGATTGCTATATTGAACTATTAGAGCGTTTTCAGGCTCAGGCATATATGTTCCTATTATTTGTGGCGGGAAACTATGGAAATTACTGGCTTGTTATCAAAATTCAGCTCCCCGTTACTGGCAAAACGTTATTCAGATTGGTACCCATTTAGGGGTAGTCTTACAACAAGCAGAATTACTAGCCGAGACTCAACGACAGTCGTTAATGTTAGAAAAAGCTTTAATAGCCGCAGATGCAGCTAACTGCGCTAAAAGAGATTTTATTGCTGCCATGAATCATGAATTGCGTACTCCTATGCCATCATTGGTTTCACCCAAATTATGAGTCACGACTCATCCTTATCTACCAAGAATAAAGAATTTGTTGAGATTATCAATGAAGCTGGTGAGCATTTACTGGAATTAATCAATAGTATTTTAGAAATGTCTAAAATAGAAGCAGGTAAAATCACATTAGATACCACAACATTTGACCTATTGGCTTTGGCAAAAAGTATAGAACAAATGTTTAGTTTAAAAGCATCTACTAAAGATTTAAAATTACTACTAGAGTGGGATTTTGATGTACTTCAATATATCCAAACCGATGAAGGAAAATTGCGCCAAGTTTTAATTAATTTGCTGGGGAATGCCGTCAAATTTACCGAAAAAGGTGAAGTAGCATTACGAATTAGAACAACACAGGATAAAACTATATACAATTTGAAGTTAGTGATACTGGCCATGGTATGGCGCCAGAAGAAATAGATAATTTCTTTCAACCTTTTGAGCAAACAGAAACAGGTCGTAAATTTCAGCATGGAACAGGATTAGGCTTACCTATTAGCCCCAAATTTATACAATTAATGGGAGGTGATATTTCTGTTAACAGTAAAGTTGGTTTGGGCACAAAATTTACATTTGAGATTGAGGTTGGCATCACAGATTTACCTGAAACTCAAACTGCTGCTGCTCAAAAAAATATGGGTTTAGCCCTGCATCAATTTGAGTATCGTATTTTAGTTGTTGAAACATTAGAAACTAATCATGCTATGACTGGAGATATTCTGATTATTGGTGATATTCCAGAAAATATGAAGCTGTTATCCAAATTATTGAGAAATAAAGGACACAAGGTACGTGCTGTAACTAATGGAAAAATGGGTCTCAGAGCTGTTGATGCTAAAGCTCCAGACTTAATTTTGCTTGATATTAATATGCCTGAAATGAATGGCTATGAAGTTTGTGAACGACTTAAAGCTGTCCAGGAAACTCAGAATATACCAGTAGTTTTTTTGTGAGTGCTCTCGGTGAAGTTTTCAATAAAGTAGAAGCTTTTTCTGTCGGAGGAGTAGACTATGTTACCAAACCATTTCAGATAGAAGAAGTATTGATCAGAGTAGAGAATCAACTTAAAATCTGTCATAGCAGAATGTTAATTGATGAGCCAAATTTAATTCTTCAATAAAAAAAATCAACAACTCTTAAACTCAGAAGCTTTGTTGCGCCAAAAATATGAAAGTCTAGAAGCAGCTTTGCTTGGCAGCAACTAAAACAGGCTCAATTTCAATTGATTCAACATGAAAAAATGACAGGCTTAGGGTAATTAGCTGCGGGTTTTACTTATGAAGTTAACAACTCAATTAATTTTATTAATGGCAATCTTGACCAGACAAATATTTATTTCCAATAGTTACTAAGTTTAGTTAGTATTTATCAAGCAGAATACCCTCATCCTAGTCAAAAGATTCAAGAGTTTGTGGAAGATATCGAGCTAGATTTTTTGACTTCTGACTTGCCTCAACTTATATCTTCTATGAAAAAAAGGAGCAAATAGGATTCAGAAAATAGTAGCTTCTATTGGTGATTTTTCTAGAGTTAATCAGGCAGAGTATAAATTAATTGATGTTCACGAAGGAATTGATAGCACTTGATCTATGCTACAGTCTAGACTTATAGAAAAAGATGATTTGTTACCAGTTAAAATTCTCAAATAATCTGGTATAATTCCTAAAATAAATTGTGCTCCAGAACAACTCAATCAAGTTGTCTTAAATTTGCTAAATAATGTTATTGATTTATTGGAAATAAAAAGAAAAAACATCTGGAGCATCAAGTAAATTTTCAGGAAGAGTTGCCAACAATTTGGATGACAACAGAACAAAAAAATCAGATTTCGTGATCATTAAAATTTATGATAATGGGGTTAGTATAGACGAGTCTGTACGAGAACGAATGTTTGAGCCATTTTTTACAACAAAACCTGTTGGTAAAGGCATTGGATTAGGATTATCAGTTAGTTATCAAATTATTGTTGATCAACATCACGGAAAACTAAGTTGTTGTGACTCTAGCGTTCGGGGTACAACATTTATAGTTGAAATTCCCAGCAGTGGACTATCAAAATAGATGAATTATAAGAGCTGGAAAATATTTATAGGAGCAGCTAAGACATGAGGCGATCGCGTCAACCCCACTAATTTATGCACTGAAAACCTAAAACCTGAATTTCCAACTCAGCTTGAATACCTGTTTCTATTTCAGATCAAACTACAACTTCTACATCTGGCTCTATGAACTACCCCTCCATGTAGACTAGTGTCGCAGTTCCGAAGGGGTTTGAGCACCACCACACTTACGAAACGAGATTTTTATCGCTTCATTTACCCCTGGTTATTGCAGCCCGTATTTAACCAGGCTAGAAACCTACTCCACAAAAGAATTCAGTAGAGCTAGTGCATCTTGCTTTTGGAAACCAGTCTCCCCAATGCCTTCCTCCTTATGGTTTTTGGAGTTTGGCCTTGACAGCTTTGGTTATAGTTTCTCTAAGAAATACAACCCTCTCTTTTTGGGAAAGCTCTCTTAAATATTGGTCTATATCCTCTTCTAGCTTAACTGATATCGGTTTACGAGCCAGCTTGCCTAGTGGGCGATCGCTAATTGGTTTATAGTTATTTTTGTGAAAATTTGGCCCCTTGGGATTGTAATTTGCCATATTTTTCTCTCCTGTATTTTCTATATAGCACTACGTATTAAGGTTAGGACATTCCTCTATTCCCTGTTCCCTTTCAACCCAAATTTATTGTTTTAACCAAAAAACTTACTGCTATATTATATCCCAGTCAACTGCAATATCATAATTAAAACTTATAATAACCAGGAGAATTTTAGTAAAGTTGTCATCATAACAAAAAATAACTAATTGCGGTTTACTGCATTAAACTCCCAAAATAAGGAATGGAATAGACAGCACCTCAAGCCTGAAAGTTATCCAAAGATTGTCAAAAAAAGGCTGGATATGTATCGATGTTCAAGTCCAACCAAAAACAAAAAAACAAATCTATTAGAATTATAGCAATGTCAAACCAAGGTATCAAGGATAGTTTTATCCTCACTTTAGGTAAAAATATGTTGGCTGTAGGGATATTAACAATATCTCTTTTGTCATCAACAAAGATTGTTGCAGAGGAATCAAGTGGATTCTATGCAGCATCACTGGGAGCGGCGAATCGTCGTTGTCGTGAAAGAGGTTATAGTCACGCAGTTAAACGCCCAGACATGAGCGGTGGTGTGTTTTATTTTTGTGTCAAACAAAGGAGTAAAGATGAAAGATTCTTATGGAGTAGATTTTTATAATGTTTATGTGTCAACACCTGATACATCATCAACTTATAGGGGATGGTATTAGCCAACAACAGCAAAAGAGTCTCCAGTAGTAGGGGAAAAATTTTATTCTTGGGCTGGTGCAAGCAATTCAAGAAGAAAGGTTAAGTAGGAGGTAGTTGAAGCGCTAAAAACTCATCCTCAATGTAGACTAGCTTTGTGCAAAGTGATTGGTTAAGTAGCTATTTTTTCAGCAAAAAGCCAATTATCAGGAGTAGTGCTCGCCACTCCCAACACAACCATGGGCAGGCCCCTAGTGATTTGCTAGGAGCTTTTTTCATTAATAAACATCTCCAAAAATTGAGCAAGTGTTTCTATCACTTTTGAAATAGAGAGGGAAATCCCTAGAGATGACCATTTTATTTTTGGCGTTGCTTAGTAGGGGGGATGAATTAGGCATAAGGACTTAGGAGATTTGGCCAGACTAGGGTGGCCTAAGCAAACAAATTCATCCCATAATTAACCAACGCCTTATTTTTACCGGTGTTGCTGAAACTGGGTATGAACTCCACCAATTGAACAACTGAAATAGTTCTCATCATCAAGTATGTAATTAGTCGCCAATTGACGATTCATGCTTTCATTCAGCAACGCCTTTTTACCCAATAGACATCTCCAGGAATTATATAAACACCTGTTTTCAAACCCTTGTAGGGACGTTCCATGGAAACTCCCTGCATTATTTTTCGGAGATATCTAATTATTGTTAGTCTTCCCTCTTGCTTCTTTCCGAGCCCAGCCAGTTAAACCTCCATACCAAAAGATTCATAATTTTTCTCGCTTCTGTCTCCTGACTACTGACTACTAACTACTGTTGTTGAAGATACATTGCGATCGCCCTTTAATTCACCATCTAAGATATCTAAAATCTCTATCATTTCCCGTTCAAAAGTCACACTAGCGCGATTAGTTTTACCCCCAAGATAAAATCGATCACTATCTTGCCAAGCCCAAATTTGGGAGTGAGAAACATAACTCATCAACACACTCAACATCAATAAACCAAAACCTAAATAAACAATTGGAATTCCCGGATCACTCTTGATTTGTAAACCTGTACTCCCGATAATTTCATCCACAAATAGTGTCACACCATTAACTTCTGTAGACATTCCTTCACGAACACTAGCGACTAACTTACCAGTAGCATCATAAATTAAAACAGTTCCTTGTAAATCCTTTGCTAGTAGAGATACACCCTGACTCAAATCTGGTTTAGTCGGAATCCAAGTGCCCCAAATTCTACCACCTCCTGCTGTATTTAATTGTGCCATTGGTAAATGAAAAACAGGGCTTTGATTAACTCTAACTCTCACTGCAGCGATCGCCCAATCAGCCTGATACATTGTCACCCTATGATATCGCATGGGTTCGTTGACAAATATCGTTTTGCGATCAACCTCCTCACCACTTTGATCTAAAATTGATAAGTCTGAATAAAACTGGTCAATTCTACCTTCTGGAGTATAATCAATCCAGAAGCGATTTACTTTTACTGACCAATCTTTAGGAATTTGTGATTCAGCAAAAGGGCCGGCATCCACAATATTTTTAATTTTAAATGTGTTCCCACTCTGGACCATTTCTTGACCAATAAATCCAGTCAGTGAGCCGACTATTGCTCCTGCTAAAATTATTAACATACTAGCGTGAACTATGAGCGGACCTATTTTGCCAATAATTCCCTTACGTCCATAGATTTTATTTCCTTCCTGAAATACTTGATAACCTCGCTGATATAATATTTTTTCTAGGGAATCTAGAGAAGCTGTCTCTAACTCTGCACTTAATGCTAAGTTCTCAAATTGTTGTTTTTTACTGTAGAATTTCCATCGGTTAGCAGATTTTAGGGCTGGCAATTGTCGTGTAAATGTACAGGCAGTTAAACTAGATCCGAATAAAACTAATATTGATAAAAACCACCAAGTACGGTAAACATGATCTAACTCTAATAGCAAAATTACTTTCCAAGTCAAAAAACCAAACAAAGCAGGTGTTTCAGGATAGTTTTCCTGATAAAAAGCTATAGACTCACCTTGTTCTATAACTGTACCGGAAATGCTGCATATAGCGATTATTAACAGGAGAGCGATCGCTAATTGTAAATCAGCTAACAATGGCAATATTTCTATTCTAAATATTTTGAGAGGATTTAGCTCCCAACTTAACTTTAAATCTTTCCCATCCATTAATTTATTTCCTATCAGTTAGAAAAATTATTTTTAGCTTATTGGTACTATTCTAGATAACAGTGAAAATACACCAAAACCAACCAATAAAATACCACTAGCAGGCGTAATCCAACCAGACCATTTTCGCAGCTCTAAAAAATTTTTAATATTAGCTGTAAAAGTACCTGCCAAGATCAAAGGAGTCACATAACCCATCGTGTAAAATAGCAACAAAATACTACCTAAGATCAAGTCTTCAGTAGTAGAAACCCAAGCTAATAAAGTTGCTAATACAGGAGTACTACAAGGGGATGCTACTAAACCAAATGTTAAACCTAATAGATATGAACGTATTGCTTTAGGTAAATCTTGAGATATCCATCCCATACTGTCAAAAGATGGCATTTGTAATGGTAATGCTTCTAGTAAATTAAGACCCATTAAAATAGCAATTATACTCACAATAATTGGTAATCCTACACCTACTTGACCATAGACTTTTCCCAACAATGATGCTATCACTCCCAAACCAGCAAGAGTTGTGGCTAATCCCAGAGAAAACCAAGTAGATTGGGCAGCAGCTTGTATACGATTCTTGGCTTCATATCCACCTATGTAACCAATAGTTATTGGTAGTTAGAGTCGACGCCCGATATTATTCGGGGCGCCTCTCCTTCAGAACCGGACGTGAGACTTTCGCCTCATCCGGCTCCTAGTTAGTCTAGGATTTCTCCAAGCTCATGTGTTCATAATGATGACAATGGCTGTGGAG
>JAJEAQ010000791.1 GCA_022822685.1 Trichodesmium sp. jk18x7bins.61 | reverse complement strand
ATGGTAAAAATATCCATGTGGAGGTAAGGTTTCTACTAAATCTTCCACATAATTTTCTACTTCTATATGAGGTAAATCTTTTTGCTCTTTGATTTCATTTAACCAAATTAGTTCTTCTGGAACAATCTGAAATTTATGGTTGTACTGTTTTAAACATCTATCACAAGTGAGAGTAATAATTGTTTCCAACTTTCCTTTAACTTCCAGATAATTTCCATGATGAGTTACTTGTAAATAACCTCTAACTGGAGTGAGTGTTTCCAAGTCTGATATAAATTCTTCAAACTTAATTACCTCAGTTTGTTCAGGTTTTTTCACTAAACCTGGAATGTATATTACTTCCATCTTGCTTCACCTCAGTTAGATTTATTACCTGTAATCCAGAATTCTATACTCAGAATTATGAATTTGGCTGAACTAAATTAATAATTTTAGTGTTGATAATTCATTACTCTCTCCTAATTTTGCTGACTTGTTAGTTTCTAATTTTTACTACTAAACGGCGGTCCGGTTCCTGTCCATGACTATAAGTTTCGAGATCTTCGCAGTCTTGGAGCATCGTGTGTATTTGACGACGTTCAGCGGAAGATAGAGGAGTTAATTCATACTCTTGGCCAGTCAAACGCACTGTTTTGGCTGCATACTCTGCCATTAATAGCAGTTCTTCTTGGCGACGAGCTCTATAACCTGCTATTTCTACTGTGTAGGCCAAATGGTCTTCTGAATCGTTAGCTATATTCAAAATTGTATTGATCAGGTACTGAATCCCATCAATGACTTTACCATCATCTCCAACTAGAATAGAAATCTGATCTTGTGTTAGGTTAGTTTCGTCTATTATTAACCAATAGGAATCTTCTTGTTGTTGAGCTATGACTTTTGCTGGAATGTTTGCTAAGTTTAGCAGTTTCTCTAACCATTGTTGTCCTTGCTCTACTCGTTGATCTACTTGATCTATATAACTCTGGCTCATCACTAGCATTAAGCTTTCTTCTTAGAACGTCCTTCAAAGGGTAGTGCTTCTCTTCCCTTACCTGTTTTTGTTGTTTTTGGTTGTGATTCTTCTACTAATTTCTGTAGATTTTCTGGTAATGGTTCTTTGGATAAAATAAATGCCTGAATGGTTTGAAATATGTTGGCGAGCAACATATAAAGCAACACACCAGCAGGCAAGGGAGTAAACAGAAATATTCCTGAAAATAGAATAGGAGTAATTTTGTTGATCGAGTCTTGATTAGGATTAGCATTGTTAGCCCCAGGCCCTTGACCTGATATTGCTTGACTAGCATAGATGCTAACTCCAAAACCAATCACCATAATCAAGATATCCCAGTGAATAGTTCCATCATCACCAAATGCACCGACACGACCTAAAGCTTGAATAAAGAGAAATCCTTTGTTGGCTGCAATTCCTGGAATTGTACCTTGAATTGTAGCGTCACCTGGTTGTAAAGCTATTAGGTTACCGTCTTGGTCAATTTGAACTCTTTCGGAGCCTTTAGTAACAGTCCATAAAGGTTTAACTCCTGATTGATTATATTCCTCAATCAATGTTTGTAGAGATTTACCCTCTATAGTTTGAAATTCGACGCGACTTTGATCTCCAACAACTAACTTATTACCTGTAGGCATCAAAGCCACAATTGGGAAATGAACGCCTTCACTCACGTATATGTTTTGGGTTGAGGTTGTGTAAGCTTGTGGTTGAATTCGTTCTAGTTGTTCTTGAGGAAATATTTGTAGATCTACAGTGTAGTTAATGTTGGTAAAAGGCGATCCACGTAGAGTTGCAAATAGGGCAAAAAGTATCGGCATTTGAAATAACAATGGTAAACATCCTGCCAATGGATTAAACTCTTTCATGAGTTTAGCCATTTCTTCTTGCTGTTTTTGTGGATCATCCTTATAGCGTTTTTGAATTTCCTCCTGTCGCTTTTTCATCAATGGTTGCGTCACTTTCATGCGACGCATATTCCGAATTGAACCTGCATTTAAAGGGTAAAGACTTATGCGAATTACAAGAGTTAAGGCTACGATTGCTAGACCATAGCTTGGTACGATTCCGTAGAAAAAATCTAGGATCGGCACCATTATGTTGTTGGAAAGAAACCCTATACCAAAATCCATTATTTTAAGTAAACCTTGGGGCTGATGATATTTCTAATTTAGACTATTTGGAGTTATTTTCTACTACTAATAAAACCATTGCTAGTCGCTTGGTTAGTATTTTGGTAGTTAATTGCAGGAGCGATGGGGAATAACGATATTAAACGAAGTATCAATCAGTGCTCATGTTAGCTTTTTGAGCTTTTACGGTCATCTTTTCTATTATGTAAGCTTCAATTTCTCTAAATTTGGGCACTGCTCTTAGTTGTAAACGAGTACCATTTCTGAGAGTAATTACCAAGTCACCCCAAGCCCCTAATCCTCTGGGGACTTTTGCAACTTTAACAATTTCTGAGTATACAATATCTGTACGATCTTGTCCCATCCAGCCGCCTGTGACTGAAACTCGACGATTAGTAATCCGATACCTGAGCCATAGAGCTCTAACAACAGCCCCAACAGTTAGAGGCAGGCCAATAATTGTTAATCCGATTAATAAGTTAATGATTAGCTCTCCTATGTGGGGGCCACCTTCAAAGTAAGCTTCCTCTCGAATACCCATCCAAAACCTCCGCTTGTGCCAATAACTTTTCTAATTGTTGCAGAAATTCATCATAATTGCACTCTTTAGCTGTTGGTTTGACTACGATGACAATATCCCATCCTTTGGAAATAAATGGCAGCATTTGACGTAAGATTGCTCTGATTTGGCGTTTAATTCGGTTTCGCACTACTGCTTTTTTGCTCACTTTTTTACTAATGGAAATTCCTATGCGAGTAGATATGAAAGGTTCTAAGTTATCTCGATCTTGAGGTAATTGAGTATCTTGCTGATGATGCAGTGCCCTTAAAGCCAAGTGAGAAGTATTCTTGCGAATTCCTTTACTATATACAGTGCTAAAGTCTTGACGATGACACAGCCTGCTTTCTCTAGGCAACATTATGAATGTTTTGAAAATTTGTCAAATTGTCTAATTTTCTAATAGATTGCCAGACGCTCACGCCCTTTTTGACGACGTGCTTTAATTACTGCTCGGCCATTTTTTGTACGCATCCTAGTTCTAAAACCAGAGACTCTTCTTCTCTTACGAGAAGTACCATGCAAAGTTCTTTGAGTCATATTTTTACTCCCTATTCACTAATTTTATAATATTTTAAAGTCACAATCTATGATTGTAGCATAGATATCTTATGAATTTCAGGTGAATAAACCTATGATTTTGTGATTCAGAAAATATTTTAGTCGATCGTTAAAAGCCAGGTACCAATGTAACGTAGTAAAGGTACATCACCAGGACTTCTAATATTAGCATTAAAGTGGTACATCCCACCAAATCGGGGGTTTTTGACATTGTGGAGAACTACCTCGATTTTATTACTAGCAGCAATTGGTTCAGTAGGGTAAATTTCGATCAAGTTATTCTCTTTGTCCCAAACTATTTCATCAATAGGTATTGATTGTTTTTTTGTTAAGTTTCCTGTTCCTGTACCAACCCGAATTTCTATCTTCTCAGTGTCAAATGAACCTTTATAGTATTCAGGATAAGAAATTGATAGCTGGGCAATTGCTAAATTCAATTTTTTGGCTGGTATCCGCAGTCGATAACGATCCCACATTCCTGATTTACCAGAATCTAAACGAAAACTTAGCTGATTTTTTTGTTCAGGTCCACCAAATAAGGTAAATCCTGGCATTCCTTGGGAAAAGCTAGCCATCGGGAAGCCTGTAAATAAGCAACTGCTGATCAGCAAAGTAGAAATTAAACGTTTCATTACATCTCCTCACAAGCGAAAATATCTTCACTAAAACTTTACCAAGATTTCATAAATACAGCTAGGAATTTTTTAAATAATACTATGGCTGAGGATTAGGAGTAGATAGTGATGGTTAAATCCAACTCCCTTCGGGATAGCTTGAGGGAACAGGCAAGAGCGCCGATCCCCCGCGTCGACGAAAGGACGGGGCTTACAAGGTGCGGACGCTGGTTCCGCACACAACCCCTCGCCAAGAGAATGCGTAGGTTCGAGAGGCAAAAGTACTGTTAGAAGAGGTCTGGTCAGGTTGCCTCCAAGAGTCTGCGCTTTCATGTAGCTTTAGCTAAAACGCTGAGCCACCTCGCCACATGTTGAGCAGGTCGGCTCCCTGAACATG
>JAJEAQ010000690.1 GCA_022822685.1 Trichodesmium sp. jk18x7bins.61 | reverse complement strand
GTTATTATTTTCTCATACTCATATTCCAGCCGAAAGGAAATTTTTAAATTATTATCTTAATGAAATTGGTATCAGAATGGATAGTTTTGAAAAACCAGGATCTTATGTATATTTATATGATATGAGTTAACTCAAGTTGTTGATAATTTTAAGGTTTCGCTCACCCATGGGAGCAAGATACTCTCACTACTCAAAAATTGCATTTTGAGATAAAATTACTAATATTATGTTCGCTTAATTAAGGAGAAAAACATTGTTGTTTGTAGTTGGGATGCAAGCGCCATTACTCTAATTGTGGCAAAGCGAGGGCAACTACAAGCTTTATGATCAGGGTTTGACCGAACATGATACAATTACTAACTACTTAATCATGTTAAACCAACAGCTACAGCAATTTTTAATACCACTAAATTCTGCAAAATCCAGTCATAAAATATTCTGGCTAAGTTTAAGCTTAACTTTTGCAACAATTTATAGTTTAGGAGCATTGCAACAAGCTTTTAGTGGGGAATATGTTGTGCAGGATGATGCACGACAGCACGTTTTTTGGATGGGTCGATTTTTAGATCCAGAATTATTTCCAAATGATTTAATTGCTGATTATTTTCAGTCTGTTGCACCTAGGGGTTATAAAACTTTCTATTGGTTATTTGCTAAGTTAGGAATTGCTCCAATTTTCTTGAATAAATTATTACCATTGGGATTAAGTTTAGTCACTGCGGCTTACTGTTTTGGTGTCTGTTTTCAGATATTGCCAATACCTGTTGCTGGTTTTTTGGCCTCGATATTGTTAAGTCAAAATATCTGGTATCAGGATGATATTGTTTCGGGGACACCAAGGGCTTTTTTATATCCTTTGTTTAGGGAGTTTTATACTATTTATTGCGCCAATCATTGCTGCCGTTTTTAGTAGCGATCGCTCTGCTAGGATGCTTCTATCCTCAATATGTCATCGTGACTGCTGTGATTCTAATTTTACGATTTTTAAACTGGAAAAAAGGAAGGTTTCATCTCTGCTAAAATCGACAGGATTACATATTTAGTGCAACTGGTTTGGGAGTAAGTTTTCTAGTTATTTTATTTTCTGCTGTCAATTCTACTAATTATGAACCGATTATTACAGCAGCTCAAGCCAGAGTTTTGCCAGAGTTTGGTGAAGCTGGTAGAAGTGTTTTTTCTTGTCAAATTTATGGATTTTTTTCATCTCTGGCCGTCGCAGTGGTATTGTACCTCAAAACTTATTTCTGCCTCGAATATTAATAGTTGGGTTATTCCTGCTGATACTCATAATTTTTCCTAGACGACTGCCTTTAGCTGAACAAATAAAGCCGAATATTATATTGTTACTACAGATTTGGCAGGCTGGTGTTGCTTTATTTGTGGCTGCCTATCTTTTATTATTTCGATTACATTTACCAAGTCGCTACACTAATCATAGTTTTCAGATAATTTTAGCTATAGCTACCGCGATTGTTTTATGTATAACTTTAGATTCTGTTTTTCGATGGGTAACTCAACAGTTATCAAGCCGAAGTCACAGAATTTTAGGATTAATTTTTATCGGATTTTTAGGAATCTTACTCATAGGCGATTCTAGCCTATGGAGTAATTTTTATGAGTTTGGTTATAAAAAGGGTAAATCACAAGCCGTTTATCAATTTTTTGCCCAACAACCAAAAGATATTATGATTGCTTTAATATCAGAAGAGGTTAATTATATTCCGACATTTTATCAACGTTCGGTATTGGTTGCTTGGGAATATGCTATTCCTTATCATCTTGGTTATTATAGTCATATTAAACAACGAGCTACAAAACTGATTTTGGCTCAATACCACTCAGATATTAGGTTGATTCAAGATTTTATCAATACTTATGAAATAGATTTTATAATCTTAGACCGTCAGGCGTTTATGCCAGAATATGTTCTCCAGAATCGTTGGTTAATACAGTGGTATCATCAAATCGGAAATCAGATTGAAGTTAATCTTCAAAATGGAATGATTCCTGCCATAGTTAGTACTATAGATAAATGTTTGATTTCGGAAACAGAAAATTTGTTTGTTTTAGAAGCTGATTGTTTTTTGACTGAATCAGGAAAGGGAAAAACTTAGAAGCTAGAACTCTCAATAATCTTGGAAACGGGAAATATGATTTTATGAAAAATTGAAGTGATGGGATATAAATATTTAATTACATCCGAAAAAAATGGCTAAAATCATACTCAATAAAAACCGACCATATATTTTATCTAATTTTTCAAGATTTATCTGAAACATTCTTTGAATTGTGGGGAGAATTACCAGAAAATTTAACTTGCCTAGCGAAAAAATAAGCCCTCTTCCAATCAAATCGCCTCAGAATCACAGCCCCAGATACACATCAAGTACTTAACAGACATGATCATAAAACCCACCCCAAACAACCAAACAACCAACACACAAACACAAACTCCAATCCCATAAACACCCTTCATGTAGAGAAGTCCCTCAAAAAATAACTATTTTTAGGAGTTAGGAGTTAGGAGTTAGGAGTTAGGAATTAGGAATTAGGAGTTAGTCGCCGCGGGAAAGAGCAGGAGCCGCGAGAGGCAGGGGCCGAATTACTGGTAGAGCAGAAAGGGAGAGAATTAGTCCCTCATCCCAATTCCCAACTCCCAATTCCCATACTACCAAGCTCAAAATCACCACAAAGCAATATAAATCAGCAGAAAAATCGAACTAGAATCAAGCCACACCCACACCAATCAACCCTCATCCCCCCAATATATCAGTACTACCATCAGACTCTACCGACAAAAACATCCCTGAACATA
>JAJEAQ010000360.1 GCA_022822685.1 Trichodesmium sp. jk18x7bins.61 | reverse complement strand
CCTAACCCACCCTACGCAAGAATTTAATCTGAGTTTTACAAACAATCTCTAAGGGGACATGATATAACTGGTTTTTCTGGCTATAGCAGGAGAAAAACTATACTCTCAGTGAATTACCGATTATAAAGTTGAGTAAGTTGTAGCAAGCGATCGCTCAATTCTTGACTCAAAAGTTCTGATGTGGTATAGCGCCAGCGCCAGTTTCCTGGAGTCACACTAGGATCATTCATGCGGGCACGGTTATCTAAAGAAAGAACATCCTGGAGAGGAAATATTGCCATGTCAGCGACGGAGGCGGAAGCTAAACGCATAAGTGACCAACTTATTTCATGGATATCAGCATCAGAAGCATAACCCAAATATTGAGAAACATGCCGTTTTTCTTCTTCAGAAGCTCGTAACCACCAACCTACAGTAGTATCATTATCGTGAGTACCCGTGTAAACTATACAATTATTGATATAGCTGTGAGGTAAGTAAGGATGATTTGCTTCCCCACCAAAAGCAAACAATAATATTCTCATTCCGGGGAATTCAAAGCGATCGCGCATGGCTTCTACTTCTGGAGTAATAATTCCCAAATCTTCAGCCAAGATAGGCAAAGTTCCTAGAGTTTCCCGTAACTTTTCAAATAATTTATACCCTGGTGCTTTTACCCATTCACCATTAATAGCATTATCTTCCCCAGCGGGCACTCGCCAGAAAGCTTCAAAACCACGAAAATGATCAACTCGCACAAAGTCTACATATTGTAAAGTTGCCCTAAATCGATCAATCCACCAAGCAAAGTTAGTATTATTCAAGTGTTCCCAGTTATAGACAGGATTACCCCATAACTGTCCAGTAGCACTGAAGTAGTCTGGTGGTACTCCTGCTTTCCATGCCGGCTCTAAAGTCTCTGGGTTGAGGTCAAAGTTTTCTGGGTGACTCCAAACTTCTGCACTATGATGGCAGACATAAATAGAAACGTCACCGATAATTTTGAGATCTTTCTCCTTGCAGTATTTGCGGAGTTTTTTCCATTGTTCAAAAAACTGAAATTGCAAAAATTTATGATACTGAATACTATCATGTAGAAGTTGAGTTGCTATTTTTAAAGCATTTTGTTCTCGGCGGGCTAAATCTGATTCCCACTGATTCCATGTTTTGTCTGGATTTGTTTCATGCAAAGCCATAAATAGGGCGTAGTCATCTAACCAGTAAGATTGTTGTTGGCAGAATGGTTCATATTCGGAGGGGATAGCTTGTTTGAAGCGATCGTAAGCTTGCTTAAAATATTTCGTTTTGTGGGGAATGACTGCCGCAAAATCGACTTTACTATATGCTGGCTCATCTTCTGAAGGCAGAGGAGTGAGTTCATCAGGATTTAATAATCCTTTCTCTGCCAATATATCCAGACTAATTAACAAAGGATTGCCTGCAAAGGCGCTGAAATTCATTGTATAGGGCGAATGTTCATAACCTGTTGGGCCAATGGGTAATATTTGCCAAATTTTTTGTCCACTTCTAGCCAGAAAATCAATAAACTCGTAAGCTGAGTCGCCTAAATCACCGATTCCAAACCTACTAGGTAAACTGGTGGGATGTAGTATAATGCCACTTGCACGTTCAAAAGTCATAGTATTTTTTATGTGTGAATAATTTACTTACAAGACTACCTGACAATCAGTGATATAGCATAATTTGCCATAATTTTTTTAGAGTTTAATTGAATTTGGGAACTGCATTTATTTGATCACCCGATTCCAGATCAGATTCATTTTTGGAGATATATAGTAGTCAGGAAAAGTTTTGTCCCTACCATATCTATCTCCAATTAGGCAGGCTTGATATTATATCATCGTTTGACATCACTCTTAAAGCGGTCAGCATTAGCAGTTTCCGCAGTAGCCACATCTCCTTTGCCAAAAAATGCAGGAAAGGGTTTGGGGCGTTCGAGTGCGCGTTGAGTTGCTGGTCGCTGATCAATGCGATCAAACCAGGCCTGAAGGTTGTTTAGGCCATCCACGGATACTTTTGCCCAATAGTAGGCTCTGGCCCAAGGATAAGTAGCGATATCTGCAATAGTGAATTCATCTCCAACCAAGTAGGTTTGACCTTTAAGCTGTTTATCTAAAACTTCAAGCAACCTTCTCGACTCTTCCACATAACGCTTGATGGAAAACTCTTCACGATGCCCTTGAGGTTCAGCAATTCGCTGGAAATACATTGCCTGGCCCATCATCGGACCGATGCCACTCATCTGAAACATTAGCCATTGAAGTACTTGTGAGCGGGCTTTTTCATCTTCAGGAAAGAACTTTCCGTACTTTTCCCCCAGATACCAAAGAATCGCACCAGACTCAAATACCACAAAATCCTCATTGCCACGATCCACAATAGTAGGGATGCGCCCATTCGGATTAAGCTTCAGATACCACTCAGACTTCTGTTCTTTTTTACTGAAATCTATGGGTGTTAACTCATATTCTACCTCAGCCTCTTCTAGAAAAATCACTGGCTTCCAGCCATTCATGGTAGATGCTGTGTAGAGATGGATGTCAGGTTGTTTTGCCATGATGATGCTTTTAAGTTTGTTGATAATGTTCACAAAAAGACAAGTTAGTAGGATGAATGAGGCGGAAATATCTCCTCCTACTCATTATAGTTTTTTTTGTTTTCCGCCGCCGGCCACCAGAATTATACAATCTAACTATCTTAAATATTGGCTTGACAAACAGTCTATCACAAAAAAGACAAGTCAGTAGCAGACAGATGAATGCTGGGGATGAAAATCTCCGGTACTCCCAGAGATATAGTGATTTACTCTTTCACAAAAATTGGATTATATCGTTACAGTCTCTCACGCAGTGGGATTAGGAATGCAAGTAAGGGATGGTTTGAAAGAAATTGCTTATGGAAAATGGGAAGGAGAAACCTCAGAAACAGTTAACCGTGACTACCATGATGATTATGTTCGTTGGTTAACATATCCGGCGTTGGAATTCACTTACTGAAGGAGAAAAAGGTATAGATATTGCTCGTCGCTCTTCTCAAGTAATTCAATAAATTCAAGACAAGCATCAAACAGATAATGTATTAGTAGTATCTCATAAAGCAACTACTAGAATTATGCTTTGTGATTTATTAGGAATTGATATTGGTAGGTATCGCGATCGCATATCTATGTTGGTTGGTGGAATCAGTATTGTATAAATGGGGCATCATGCATAGTCCATTGCTGCATTGTTGATCAGATCGTTGTTATCTTGATCAAAAATTGCCGTCTTTAAAAAGTACTTAAGACGGCTCAAGGGTTAATTGTGGGGAATTATAGGTTTTCATTTATTTGTAATCTTGAAAAATTACAGCCAATAAATAATTAGTATGAAAATTTTAGTTTGGAATGCCGGCTCTAGTTCTCAGAAAAGTTGCTTGTATGAAATTACCGGGAAAAACTTACCAATAGAACCACCAAAACCGATTTTGGAAGCAGCCATTGACTGGACAGCTAATCATGATTATGGTCTCATTAAAATAGCAGTAAATGGAGTTGAAAAAGAGGTTAGAATGAACTCAGGAAAACGCCAGTCAGGCATCTCTAAAATGTTATAAAGTCTCATTCAAGGAGAAACAAAAATTATAGAAAAACTATCAGAAATAGATGTAGTTGGTCATCGAGTTGTTCATGGCGGTTCAGACTATTCAGAAGCAACATTAATTACAAACCAAGTTAAAGCAACAATTAAAAATCTGATCCCTCTAGCACCAGCCCATAATCCGAGTCATTTAGGAGGAATTGAGGCTATTGAAGAAGTATTAGGAGATGTGCCTCAAATAGCAGTATTCGATATCGCATTTCACAATAAAATGCCCCAAAAACTTCTGTCTACCCAATTCCTTATGAATGGTTTGAAAAAAGGAATACCTTGTAAGCTCCTCACTTTCCTCGACGCGGGAGCTCGGCGCTTTTTGCCGGCATGTCTTTAACTTCTCTTAACTTTTGACTTTTGACTTGTCTTCAGGTAGATAATTGCAATTTGACTGCAATTATGCACGATAAAGACCTCAATCTACTCAATATTCAGCCCACAACAGAAAGTCCTCTGGTTCAGATGGAAGAAGCTCTCCCACAGCCCTCTCCAGAGGAGATGTTGCTATTGCTGACATCTTCAGAACCCTCTCAAAGGATGATGGCAGCACGAGCTTTCTGTGAACTTCAGGACGAACGAGCTATTGCCCTCTTAATAAACTGTTAGAGGATCATTGTCCATTAGTACGAGTTAGTGCTGCTTATGCTTTGGGCCGTAATTCGAGTCCAGACGCTGTAGAACCTATAATAAAACAATTAAATCGAGACTTTAATGGCTATGTCCGTAAAGGATTAGTTTGGGCTTTGGGAAATTGTCGCGCTCGACGCTCCCTTGGCCCTTTAATTGAAGCCCTCAGAACAGATATTCCTGCGGTACGCTTATGGGCAGCTAGTTCTTTAGGTCAAATAACTAAAGTAAGTTATGAGATCGTAGTAGGGGCAATACCTCCATTAATTCAAGCGCTGCGACAAGACTCAATTCCAGCAGTCAGAAGTAACTGTGCATGAGCTATTTCAGTTATGTCGAGAATTGCCTTCCAATGTAGTTTATGCAGGTGCAATTGATGCCTTGATTGAAGCATTAGAAGAGGATCAAGATCTGGGTGTACGTGAAGATGCGAAATCATCTTTGTTACGAGTAGGAGATCCTCCTAGGGGTTTGCAAGTGATTGAAGAGCTAGAAATGGATGGTTTATAGAACAATATGGTAGTTGTGAATTGTCGTGATTTTGGTAATGGTACACCTAGCATTTTGACCTCGATTCACCATTACTATACAGGAGTAGCTCAAATTTTGGTAATCCTGCGTAGTAATGGTGAGGAGTAAAACTTGGTATTCAGCTAAATCTTGATTCCGGCAAATATCCTTGAGTTTTGTGAGAATTGGGTTGTGAAAAAATCATCGCCCCCCAACCTCTACCATTACTATACCATTACTATG
>JAJEAQ010000689.1 GCA_022822685.1 Trichodesmium sp. jk18x7bins.61 | reverse complement strand
TTCTGAAGTCGAGGCGCCCCGAATAATATCGGGCGTCGACTCTAACAGGCAATATCTAATCTCATCCGACGATGCCAAGCCAAACTAGGTAAAAATGGTCAATTTTTACCTAATGGTCAGTCAGGGAAATCGGGATTGAATAAATCTTTGCAAGATGCAGCTTTTGGTCAGTTTAGACAAATATTAGAGTATGTAGCATGGAAATTGGGTAAACGCCTCATAAAAGTTGACCCATGCATGTTGAGCCACCTCGCCACATGTTGAGCCACCTCGCCACATGTTCAGGGAGGCTCCATGCTCAACAAGTCGGCGACAGGCTCAAGAAGAATCCCGCGTTGTCGCGTCAGCGCCACGGAGTGAGTATGTCAGTACTACCAGGTGCTTGTTCTGCGATTTTTTCATTTCCCCCCGCTCCTGTAATCATACCAACAGTAAAGTATAGGGAATCGCGCGACCTGTTCATGTCGGCGACAGGCTCCATGAAGGCTCCGCATTCCGTAAGGAAAGCTCCGACTCTTGTCGCCTACTGGTCGTCTGAAACGGAACACCGAGTTCCCTAGGGATTTTCACCCCTAGCCTTCACGGAAAAGACTTACTAAGTCCGACTACTCCTAGAGTAAGTAATGAAATAGTCCGAATGCAAGTCCCGTTGAGCCTGTCGCCGACATGTTCATGTCGGCGACCAAAAAGGTAAGGACTTACCTTTTTGGCCGAAAAGTAGGCTCACCCACCAGGGATTAGGTGGTTAGGAGCGAGGAGGAAAAGAGATGGAAGGGTGAACAAAGTCTAAGTTACTGATTAAACCGCGTTATTTACTGAACAGCCAAATTATCCCTGACAGGCTGTAACCAAAAAGGTAAGGGGGTGATGCAGATGCTGATTTCTCATCTGTATGTGAAAACAAACCCCGACCGCGGAATAAGTAACCACCCTCACCACCTCAAAAACTTCAGACGATACAACAGGGTAAACCCGAAAGAGTCTCAAGGGCAAAACCTTGAGTAGGTCGGAGGCAACGAAGATGGAACTCTCTGGAGGGTAAAGGATGGGAGAAAAAGCGTTTGAGCCTGTCGGCGACATGCTGCTCTGTAATGGAGTAGATAGGGATTCTAAATTTGTCCCCGCATGTAGAGCCACCTCGCCACATGTTCAGGGAGGCTCCATGCTCAACATGTCGGCGACAGGCTCAACGCTTGAGCCTGTCGCCGACATAAGAAAGCTCCGACTGGGGTCGGCCACCTGACCCGACAACAAAACTGTTGTTCAAATTAATACTAACATATGTAATAGTACAAACTAAAACAGTTACTAGAAGAGCTAAATTAAGAATTACTGCTGATTTACTGTGTCGCTGAAATTGTCTGAGTCTGGCAAATATTTTGAAGAAGTTATGAATCAAATTTTGTCTACGACCTCGGACTCTTGGTTTACTCGCAATTATCAGACGATCTCCTGCCTGTAACTTTCGGTCTTTTATGACTGCCGAGACTAGATCGATTGGATCTGATACTGGTATATAGTAAATTAACATCAGAGACTGATCGTCCCAAAGTGAACTAAGCTGACGATCTTTCCAAGGATGATTCTCATCGATAAATTCTTCGTGCATTGGCCATGTCTGATTGTACATCTGGAGCTGGCCAATGGCATGATTCCCCAAAGCAGCAAGAGCAAATACTGGAGCTGCTAAAGCTGACACACTCATTGTTGTATGGTCAGTCAAAGTATGATCTAAGCGATCGCCCAGACTTGTATTAACCGTCTGTTTAATAATCCGAATTTTTGGATTAAGAATCCTTGCTAACATTAAGACGGCAAAATTAACAGACTCATCTTTCCCTGCTCAAACCAGAGTATGGGCACTTTGAATGCATGCTGCCAATAAGGTAGATGCTGAAGGAAAGTTGCCAACAATAATTTCTGAACCCTCTCCACGGAGTGGGCGGTCACTGATGCCAACAACTGTTGCTCCCTGTTGTCTTAAGAGACGAGATATTTTGTAGCCGGTACGACCCAAGCCACAGACTATTATTCTAGGTTTCATGGCTCAGGAAAGTTATTAAAGTAATGTTAAGAAGTCGTCTTTCAGGTTGTACTGTAAACTATCATTTATTATCTACACTGAAAAAAATGTAACTTACAACACTATTTATTACTAAAATTTATGTTTTGTTTGTTGCCAATAGTTCTGCTATATCATCAACCTGTATTAGTTTTTTTACATAAGAATTAATCTTAGTTAATTTGATGTATCAAAAGTTCAAGTTTGCCTAGCATTTCCTGTAGTTAGTTTATCAGTTTAGCCTGCTCTCAACTATTCTCTAAACTAACTAATTATTAATTTATACTCTAACAAAAAACACACAAATATATCAAATTAGTGTTGATTTTTACTACAGTCAAAAACATGGTGATGATCAGAGTATTAAAAAACTATAGTGTATAACTGCTATCTGAAAATTATGTAAGAGACTGTTTGTCAACTAAATATTAAGGTAGCTAGAGTTGTTAATTATGATGGGTTACGGCGGACAAATAAAATTCTGATCAGTACAACAAGGAGATATTTTCGCCTAACCCATCCTACGCAATAATTTAATCTCGGTTTTACAAACAATCTCCAAAACATCCCTAACTAGAATATTCGATGCGTGTTGGGGAGGATTCAATGCTATCAGCTAGATGGGTGTAGCCAAACTAGATGAAATTAGTACACAGATCATTTCACAGATATGTAACGCCAATCAATTGCCATGATCAAGGTTGAAGATATTGGGGAAAAAGGACTCTTAAAAATATTACACAGTTTTTGTCCAGAGAATATGATTGGAGATGATGCTGCTATTTTACCAGCTCCAGCTCAAAAATCATTAGTGGTGACAACTGATACACTTATTGATGGAGTGCACTTTAGCGATCGCACCACTTCCCCTGAAGATGTAGGTTGGCGTAGTGCTGCTGCTAACTTATCCGACTTAGCAGCAATGGGTGCATTTCCCATGGGCATTACAATCGCTCTTGGTTTGACTGGCAATACACCCGTTGCTTGGGTGGAAAAATTCTACAAAGGAATTTCGGAATGCTTACAGCCATACAATACCCCTATAGTTGGTGGAGATATTGTGCGGTCGCCTGTTTCTACTATCTCAATTACTGCTTTTGGACAAGTCGATCCTGCTCATACTATTCTTCGTTCAAATTGTCAACCCCAAAATGTGATTGTCACCACTGGAGTGCATGGGGCATCAAGGGCGGGACTAGAATTATTGCTACATCCAGAATTAGGGGAATTTCTCACAGAATTAGAACGCTCTTCCCTAATTTTGGCTCACCAACGTCCCCAACCCAGGCTGGAGATTTTAAAAATTTTATGGGATTGCTTATCTAAGAATAATTCTAGTGATGCAGAGAACAGCAAAAACTCTATCTTAGTAGGAGGAATGGATAGTAGCGATGGATTAGCAGATGCAATTGTTCAAATTTGTCAAGCATCTCAGATCGGAGTTAGGATTGAACGTCATCAAATTCCCGTTCCCCCTGCCTTGACAAAATTTGTCTCATCTGAACAAGCATTAAAGTGGGCACTTTATGGAGGAGAAGATTTTGAGCTAGTTTTGTGCCTACCTGCAATTTATGGCCAAAAATTAGTCAAACAAATTGGAGTCGGTGCAGCCATAGTGGGTACAACCACAGACGACACCGACATATTATTAATAGATAGCCAAGGAATCTACCCAAAAGAGCATCTTACACTTAGGCAAGGATTTCAACATTTTTGAAAAAGTTATTTATCTTGGTTTTTTTGAACACAATTCATTGGGCATCAAAAATTAAAGATGGAGTTGGGAGCGTGCTTGGCAAAACTAACGTTTGAGTAGGAGTCACAAGAACTTTTGCAAATGACCCCCCAACAAAAACACAACCAACAAAAAATATGATGATTGCTGTTAATAAAATCTGCTCACGCCTCCAGCCACTCAGCTCATGAACTACCTTGTTATACCAATTTCATAAAATCTTGCTACAATGCTTTGGATTTCTGGTGGGGATTTCGAGATTAGTACTGTAACCACCTTTTTTGAATTTGCTATTACTCAGGCAAGATTCCTAAGCTAGGATACCACAGTCATCATCACTCCTGATTACCTCATCGCTCATCATAGATTGAATATGGGGACTGCACGGGGGACGAAGTTCAAAAGTTAAAGAATCAAAACTCAAAAAAACTAAGCAGGCCAATTCTGTGCTGCAACTTCAGCCAAGTCTACAACACGCTGACTATAACCCCACTCATTGTCATACCAAGCAATAACCTTCACCATATCGCCATCCATAACCATTGTTAGACTAGCATCCACAATCGAAGAAGCATCATGTCCACGATAGTCACAAGAAACCAAAGGCAAATCACTGTATTCAATAATCCTCTTCATTTGCCCATTAGCAGCTTCCTGTATAACTTCGTTCACCTGCTCGACAAAAGTATTTTTCTCAACTTGAGCCACTAAGTCTACAACTGAAACGTTAGGAGTAGGGACACGCATCGCGATACCATTTAACTTGCCTTTCATTTCTGGAATTACCAGAGCCACCGCTTTAGCTGCACCTGTAGAAGTTGGCACAATATTTACAGCAGCAGCTCTTGCCCGTCGTACATCTCTGTGGCTAGCATCTAAAATACGTTGGTCGCCAGTATAACTATGAGTAGTGGTCATTGTACCTTTGATAATGCCAAAGTTTTCATGTATAACCTTGACAATAGGAGCCAGGCAGTTAGTTGTACAACTAGCATTACTAATCACCTTGTAATCATCGTGCTTATATTCATTATGATTAACACCTACCACATAAGTACCAACTTGTCCACCTTTACCAGGAGCAGTAATCAAAACCTTTTTAGCTCCAGCCTGTAAATGTTTTGAGGCTCCTTCCTCAGTCACAAATACACCTGTAGCCTCAATGATTAAATCAATATTCCAGTCAGCCCATGGTAAATTTAAAGGGTTACGGTCAGATGCACACTTAATTGTCTTACCATTAACAGTGATCGAATTCTCATCTGCACTAATATCTACACCTTTTAATGTGCCTAACATTGAATCGTATTTCAGTAGATGAGCATTCGTTTTAGGATCAGAAGTGTCATTAATAGCTATAACATCAAGTTGACTCTCTGTACGAGTGAGCCAGCAACGTAAAAAGTTCCGTCCAATTCTTCCAAAACCATTGATCGCAACTCTAATCACCTTTTACCTCCTAAAAATAACAGCCAGTTTAACTACTCCCCACTCAGCTACAGGGATTCTCAACAGATAGTGATGTTCCCATGACATGGCCTGATCGCGCAGCAAAATAGTAAGGGCTTCCGAACACCATAATAGATCTCGGAAATTCCTTGGGGGGTATTCCCCTTGACAGCATTTCAGAAGGGCATCCTGCCCCACTGAAATCCAGATGCCCAACTTAACTCTTCATCATGTAGCATTTGCCAGGATTCATTCCAGATTGAAAACTTCAGTGTGTAACTCCTCCTGGAGTCAGCTCAACTTACCAGCCTTAATACTGGTGGTGACATCTACAGGACTTACGCAATAGTACTATAGATAGTGTTTATCTTCCCAATACAGACTAATTAATACTCTATATATAGGGTAATGCGTAATTCCTGATCTAGATAGAGTTTTGCCACAGACTAGCTTCATCTTTTGCGAGTGGTGCTGACTCCCGATCCTTTACTTTTGAATAAGTGATATGAGTTTCAGCCAAGAGAGCTTAAAAGGTAATTAATCTTGACCATTATCATACAGCAAAATGGTAGATTATAGACTTTTTTGTAGGTTAATTATGATCCCTGTTATGAGACTTCTGAAATTAAATCAAGGAGAGTAGATTGCAGGTACTTCAGATCAACTTCAATAAATACTGCTATGTGGTTTTGGGCAGTAAGGTTCAGAAATTTGCAGTGGGATCAGGTGGGCAAACAGCCCTAAATTTATTGTGACTCCAGATAACTTAATACTTGTCCACCCTACCACTACTTAAACTATCCTGATATTTTTGTCTATAATTTGCCAATAGTCTAGACTGGCCTAGTCAAAAGTTAAGGTTAAGATGTTTTAGCATCAGGAGAAAAATTATTCTGCTTGGTAAATCAACCCTAGAGTAGTCAGTAAGTGAGAAACCATATAAGCTGATAGACTTCCCCACAGAATCTAGGAAATAGAAAATAGACAATAGGGACAAGAATTGACAAATAGGCTATTAATATAATTGCTTGATTATTTTTGGAAGAGTTATATTATTGTATTTTCAGGAGCACAAAATGTTTCACCTTTCATCCCCACCTAACCTGATGATTGAGGTGAATACTGCCCAGTGGCATTGTTAAAAATCCTGATGATTAATCCCTAATCCAATTTTCAGATGTGTCCGGAAAAACACTGGCTATGAGGTAAATAACTGATAGAAAATAAAACTAATCGCGAGTGATAGAGTTTAGTAAATAAGCTCAATAGTGTTTTTGGTAAATTACTGCTAAACTCTTTCTAAAAAAAAAAATTCCTGGTATGATATCGCGTGTTACGGGCGCAGTGTGGTGTGTAAGGAGTAATTAATGTCTAAATATGTTGATTTCAGTGGTAGGCCGTTTCATTTTATTGGTATTGGCGGTATTGGAATGTCGGCTCTAGCCTACATTTTAGCCAAGCGCAATCTACCGATTTATGGCTCCGATTTAAAATCAAGCCATATAACAAAGCGGTTGCAAACAATCGGAGTAAATATTTTTTCCCATCAAAATGCCAAAAATTTAGAGTTATTTCAACAAACTACCCAAGAGCAAAATTTATCTCTTTTAAATAATTCAAGCTTAAATATATTCTCTTCTAATTTACGTGTAAATACAGAGTTATTGATAAGAGAAAAACACAATGGTGCTGTACAAAATCACAAAGAAATTGATCAACTGCCACAAGTAGTTTGTTCCACAGCAATTAATACAAATAACTCTGAGTATAGAGCAGCAATTGAACTAGGATGTCCAATTTTCCATCGCTCAGATATACTGGCAGCTTTAATTCAGGATTATCAAAGTATAGCTGTAGCTGGAACCCATGGTAAAACTACAACTAGCAGTCTCATTGGATTGATGCTTCTAGAAACTGATTTGGATCCCACAATTATCATTGGTGGAGAAGTAGATGCTTGGAAAGGTAATGCTCGTTTAGGTGAAAGCCCGTATCTGGTAGCAGAAGCAGATGAATCAGATGGCTCTCTGGTGAAAATATCTGCCCAGATTGGAGTAGTCACTAATATTGAATTAGATCATCCAGATCACTACGAAAGTTTAGAGCAGGTGGTTGAAACCTTCCAAGTGTTTAAAGAAAATTGTCAAACTACAGTGGGTTGTATTGACTGCTCCACAGTCAGAAATTTTCTACAGCCAACAATTAGCTATAGCCTTAACTCAAATAGTGATGCAGACTACACAGTAGATATGGTAGATTCTCGCTCCAATATTACTAGGGCTCGCGTTTGGGAACGAGGACAAAAGCTGGGAGAGTTGCAATTAAGGTTATTAGGTAAACATAACTTGAGTAATGCTTTGGCAGCAGTAGCAGTAGGCAGGTTGTTAGGCCTAGAATTTACTGCTATTGCTGCAGCGATCGCTAAATTTGAAGGATCTCATCGTCGATTTGAATATCGAGGAGAGTACAACGGCATTCTCTTTATTGACGACTATGCTCATCATCCTAGTGAAATAAATGCAACTCTGGCTGCAGCTCGTTGGCGGAAAAATCAGCCACTAACTACATCTCATTTATCTACAAAACATTTAGCCCCAAGAATACAAAATAAATCTTTGCCCATCCAAAGAATTGTGGCAATATTTCAACCCCATCGTTATAGTCGTACTCAGGCTTTCCTATCAGAATTTACTAAGTCATTTAATGATGCTGACATAGTAATTGTTACTGATATTTACAGTGCCGGAGAATCATCATTGGGTCAAGTTAATGGCCAGCAACTAGCTGAAGCAATTTCTAGTCAACATCAACAAGTCTACTATCAATCATCTCTAGAGTCAGTGAGTAAATTTTTGCATGAAGTTCTCCAACCAGGAGATATGGCAATATTTCTGGGTGCTGGCAACCTCAATCAAATTATCCCAGAGGTCATGGCATATTATCAAAAACCTAATTATCAGATTATGTCTAGTGAAACAGCTTAATCAGGAACATTAAGTTGAGTTAGCTAACTCTCAAAAATAATCTTTAAATCACGATCATCCAAGTATCAGTTATGACCATGACTCTCTCTTATCACATAGCTAGTTTAGCTGAAAGGCAACAGTACAAATCTATTCCTTTACTAGGAGCATATTTTTTAATTAGGTCGAATGTTTCTCTAGCTCCTTTAACTTCTTTCCGAGTCGGGGGGCCGGCTGAATGGTACGTTGCACCAAAGAAATTAGATGAATTACAAGCCAGTTTTCAATTTTCTCACTCTGAAGGCTTACCAATAACTCTGCTCGGCTCAGGTTCTAATCTATTAGTAAGCGATCAAGGTTTACCAGGATTAGTTATTAGCAGTCGCAATCTCCGTCACATCAATTTTGAAAAAGAAACTGGTCTTCTGACTGTGGGCGCTGGTGGATCATTACCACGTCTTGCTTGGAAAGCAGCTAGACTAGGTTGGCAAGGTTTAGAATGGGCTGTTGGTATTCCTGGCACTGTTGGTGGAGCTGTAGTCATGAATGCAGGGGCACAAGGTAAATGTATAGCTGATATATTAGTTAATGCTCATGTGATGTTGCCCAATGGTCAGATAGAGATTCTCTCTCCTCCAGACTTGAAATACAGCTATCGCTATTCCCAACTGCAAGGAAAGTCTATCTTTGTGGCTCAAGCTACTTTTCAGTTATATCCAGGAGCAAATTCTGCCTTAATAACAGCTATAACTACAGAAAATTTTCACAAACGAAGAACTAGCCAACCTTATCACTTACCTAGTTGTGGTAGTGTTTTTCGGAATCCTGGACTAAAACCAGCAGGTTGGTTAATTGAACAAGCTGGGCTTAAGGGCTATCAAATAGGCAAGGCCAAAGTTGCTCACCTCCATGCCAACTTTATTCTTAATTGTGGAGGAGCTACAGCTAACGATATTTTCCGACTGATTTCCTATGTCCAAGAACAGGTAGAAAAACAGTGTTCTTTATTATTACAACCAGAGGTGAAAATTATCGGAGATTTTTCAGGAGTAGGCACCTTATAACCCCAAATCAAGTATAAATTCTACTTCACAATAGTTAAGTACTGTTAGGAGTACCAAAGAAATTACACAAAATAGAGAAATAGTTTTTATGTTAATTATTCAGACCCCTAGCTAAAAGTAAATTACTATC
>JAJEAQ010000099.1 GCA_022822685.1 Trichodesmium sp. jk18x7bins.61 | reverse complement strand
CCAATTTTAGAACCAAAATAAATATTGGCAGGTAAAGATTCACCCAGAAAACCTTTAATTCCATTAGAGGGATCATTCTCCCATGCTTCTGGCCTCAAATCTCTCGTTAACAAATAAGCCATTCTCGTGCTGTACTTGGGTGAAACTGCCTGCCTAGTATAAATTTCGTACATTAGTCTAGCAGCATGTTCGCTTGAAATCAAATTTCGGAGAAACTTACCAGACTTATCTAGTAATTGGTGATCGCGACCTACTGGCTCTGTTTGACTAGGAGAATATCTAGGATAATTTTTTGTACTCACCCTGATACCTTGATAACCTGCTTTCTGGAAAAATTCGTTGACTGATTTTCTTTTTTTTAACCAAGTTGTTAATTTTTCCCCCTCCAACTTCACCCCTGATTTTGTATCAGTAATCGCATCTAAAATTTTACTAGCAGAATCGTTATGAGATTTCTGAATCATTAACCTTAAATCTGTATCAAAATCAGATGGATTATCAATTAAACCTTGTTCTACTGCTCCATAAAATGCAGCCATCCAAAATAATTTAGACACACTAGCAGGATATCTCAAAACTTGGCCTTGAGATCCAGCAAAAGTATGAACATCTCTGTTGCTAACATCAATCAAACTAATAGATAAAGGTTCTGTAGGGAGCCCTTTTTCTTCAGCAATATTGACTAGCTCATCAACTATTTCTTGAAGTTGGGGGTTATAACGCAGAGGGGTTTGTGTACGAACATTGTAGGCAAATCCTAAATCTTCTGGACTTTTTTCCGGTGGAGGAGGAACATAGGGTGGTACAAGGGTGGGTGATATAGAAGATTCAGGAGTAGGTAGAGATTTTTCTAAATTAAGGCGACCTCTAAATGGTAGGTTAATCATCCAAATAGCTGTCATTAATACAGTAACTAAAACAATAAGATTTTTATACTTTAACTGGGATAATAATACTCTAGTATCTCTCTTTTTAACTGGCCGACGTACTTTGACTGGACGTCGCTTGACTACCCGAACTGGTGGACGGACTCGACTAAATCTCGGGGGAGGTAACTTTTCTGCCTGCATTTAAGTAGTATCGAAGAAATATTAGATAGTAATAGTTTGATTGATTCTTAGGAATTTACTACAAATGGCGCGAATTTTTCAACCCTTTTCCATAAGTCTAATTTTAAAAGTCAAAAGTCTAAAATAGAAATTTGGAATTCGCAATATATTCTGTGATGTTGGAGGAAACTGTCACCCAGAATAACTTAACTTTTTTATCTCGATAAAAACCTTTAATTTTAATAAGTTTTCCCAACACCAATTCCTGTTCATTCCAGATTAAATTTTCTATCTGTCTTTTGAGATTTTTCGACTCCACCTGTATGATCGACCAAACGATTCTTTATTGGCAAACCAATCTAGCTGATCTAATTGTGCTTTAAGATTAAAAGTTCTCCATACCCCACACCCTTGGCGATCGTTCTTAAATAAAAACTTTTCCATCTACTCAAATTAGGAATTTATTTTTTCTATTACCCTGAGATTTAATTTTCTGTTCTACAATATCAAGTAATAAAATAAGTTCTTGACTCAATAAATCCATTTTACCAAGTTCTTTTCTAGCCCCAATCACATTTCCCATCTTTTTCATTTCTAAAATTTTTTCTGAATGACTATGTAATTCTTGGTACAGTTTTTCCAGACTACGAATTTCTGGAATTGCACTATATTCTATTTGTATTAAAAACTCTGATTTTTGGCATTAACAAATATAGTTACTGCTTCTGGTGAACCAATGAATCGCCAGTGCCAAGGTTCATAACTAATACCTTGGGAATTATTAGGAGGAAATGACATTTCAAAGCCATATTCTTGGGCGTGAATTTTTAGTCACTGAAAAGCTTCTGTCTTTTCAAACTCTGGAGTTAAATCTAAATTAGGGAATTGACCATCTCCTAAATCTACAGCATAGCCTGTATGATGTTCCCTATATCCTGGAGGTGCATTGAATTGAGTTGCTTGTTATTGAGAACCGAATTTTTTAACTTGAGTATTCCATAATTTTTGCTGCTGTTTAATAGTTCTAAATCCTGAAATTACTATGCTCCAGATTCCTTCACTCCTTGCTGTGTATATTAATTTCATTAATTCTTTAGCTGCTGCTTGGTGCAATTTTTCAAATCTCTGATAGTCACCTAGACCATAGCTGCTAATTAATGTTAATTTTGTCAAGTTAGTTTCAAAATAGGGAAAGTGTCCAAAAAATGGTTGACTATTAGGGAACTTCTGAATTGTAATTGGTTTGTTAGAGTCAGTTTTGATAGGATTTGATCCTGGAGAACTAATAACGGTAGGAACAGAATCTATTGCAGATTTTTCTGGAAAAAACTGCATACTTAATAGCCAAAATATTACAACTATTACTGCCATAGTTGCTCCAATTATGAATAGTTGTAATTGACTCAACAATTGACGCAAAAATTTCATAACTATTTGGCTTAAAGAACACGGGAGTTAAATATTTTCCACTGACCATCTACTAATTTGAGGTTGTAAATAATAATCAGAGTTTTGAAATCTGTTTCGTTAGGGTCAATTTTGCCATTGCGATATAAACTATATTCTTCAGTAACTCTAACTTTGATTGTGGCACTGTCTTCATCGGCAAAAAACTGTTCAACTGCATCAATTCTTGGCACGCCATATTTATAATAAGTATCATTCTTTTTTAACCAATTTATTGAACCATCTAAGCCTACTGTTTTTTCCGATAAATCTCCTGTAGTTAATTCCTCAGCAATTTGGATATTGTATGGAGGAGCAAACATTTTTTCTTTTGCTTGTAGCCTAGCTGTAATTAATTTTTTTGCTTCTGTTTCAGATATTGAGTTAACTTTTGGAGTCAAGGAAGGTTGAGGAGTATTCTGAGGTGAAGTTGTGAGAGTTGGCGATGGATTATTTGGTGGCTTGGGAGTGGAATTTGTGGTTGATATATCAATTTTTTTTTGGGTTTTCTCTTGAGAAATTGAATTAATTTGTGACGGAAGAATCTTGCTTATAACAATGCCAATGAGAATAAATCCGCCGACTATACTACCTGTAATGACTGCTTTGAGCCAGCCTCCCATCCGATGACTTTCTTGGGCAGTTGGTGAAAGAGAAACTATGGGTTGAGAAGGAGCTGAAACTTCTGGAGGAGGTGAGGTGACTATGGTTGGTGCTGGAGTTGGGGATGGGGGTGAGGTGATTAAGATTGGTGTTGGAGCGGGTGGTGGTGGAGAGGGTGCTGTGGGTGCAATGGCAGTTGGGCCAAAATTGAGGGCGTGAAGCATTTCTCCAGCGGTAGAGTAGCGATCGCTTGGGTTATTTTGAACCAGTTTATTCAAAATTTCTACCAATTCGGGGGTTATATTTGTTGCTAAATTTTCCCGCGGAGAATCTGTTGGTAATTGAGCGGGATTTTTTCCGGTTAACAAATAAATTGCTGTTAATCCTAAACTGTATAAATCGCTGGCATAAACTGGATGTCCTGCTGCTTGTTCTGGTGGCATAAATCCAGGAGTACCTATGACTATGGAGCGAGAAGGATTGCCTTTTGAATTAAAGACTGTTCCCATCAATTCTTTGACTGCTCCAAAGTCGATTAATACTGGCCAGCTATCTTTTTTTCGCCAGATAATATTAGCTGGTTTTATATCTCTATGGATAATTTTTTGGCTGTGAATATGGCGGGTAAAGTTGGCTCCAAGAGTCTGCGCTTTCTGATGTAGCTTTAGCTAAAACCCTTTTAGCTAAAGCTATTTGGGATTTGACGTTTTAGCCAGTATTCTTTGAGTGAAGGGTCGTCAGGACTTGCTTGGACTTTGATTTTGAGCCTGGAGCCGACCTGTTTTAGCTAAAACATGTAGCTTTAGCTAAAGCTACATGTTTCGTGGCTCCATGAAACATGTCGGCTCCAGGCTCAACAGGTCGCGCGACAGGCTCAACGTGGCGATCTGTTCAGGTCGCGCGACAGGCTCAATGTCCAATCCGTCCCTTTGTATCGTTTGAAGTATTTGTTTTTGACCCACTTTTTAGGTTGGTGGCCGACCCCTAGAGGAGCTTTCATGTAGCTTTAGCTAAAGCTACATGAAAGGGATGTCGTCAAGTTGCCCAATTCTAGAGGTATTGCCATATCCTCTGACAGCTGTAGGTTTCTTTGCTAACTGCTCCTCTGTAGTAGTTTGCCAAACCCTGGAGAAGGGGATTTAATTTTTGGATTACTACGGAATTGTTCTTCCGTTTTGTTTTCTGATCGGGTTTCTCCTATTGTTTTGCAGAATTTCAAAACTTTCTCTTTCTGGAGTTTAATTAGTAATTGGCCATTGTAATGGCGTAGATTAAACCCTAGGAAGTTAAATCCTTCA